>JAFYJW010000014.1 GCA_017537925.1 Synergistes sp.
AGCTCATCCATTGCGAGCAGATGTTCCTTCCAGTTCTTATCCAGGACTTCCAAAACTATATAGCGGAATATCTGACTCGAGAGGTCGCTGCCGAGCTCTTCCGTCTTCTGCAGGAAGCGCGCCCGTATCTCTTCAAGGATTTGGGGACGTACCTTTTCCAGATCTTCCTGCGTCTCTACGTTTTCAAGAGGACGCGAGATCCCCGGCCAGAAAAGCGCGTTGAGCCTGACCGCCGCTGCTTTCACATTCGGACCGTCCTCGCTGTTTTCCGCAAATATCCTGTCCAGCTGGGCCGCCGCCGTGTCCTCCAGCACAGAAAGCGTACGGCCCGTTATATCTTCGTCGCTCAGTATATCCGCGCGTTCCGTGTATACTGCTTCGCGCTGCCTGTTCATAACGTTGTCGTAGGCAAGGAGCTGTTTGCGTATGTCGAAGTGCATCTCCTCGACTTTTTTCTGCGCGTTTTCTATTGCCTTGGAAAGAAGCGGGTGTTCTATAGATTCTCCCTTCTCCATTCCCAGCTTGTCCATTATGCCTGATATCTTATCCCCTCCGAAAAGACGGATAAGATCGTCGTCAAGGGCGATATAGAAACGGCTCTCGCCGGGGTCGCCCTGACGTCCGGAACGGCCGCGCAGCTGATTGTCTATGCGGCGGGATTCATGACGTTCCGTACCTATTATGCGCAGGCCCCCAGTGGCTATGACCTTGTCATGCTCTTCCGCGCAGATCCTGCGGTACTTTTCAAGCGTCTCCGCGTAGCGCTGCGGCTCTGCCTCGGGATCTGCGCCGTCCTTCTGCATCTCCTCGCGGGCAAGAAATTCCGGATTTCCGCCCAGGATGATATCCGTACCGCGGCCGGCCATATTGGTGGCGACGGTGACGGCCCCGAAGCGGCCAGCCTGGGCCACTATCGAAGCTTCTTTGTCATGGACCTTCGCGTTCAGTACGTTGTGCGGAATCTTTCTTGCGTTCAAAAGCCTGCTGACGCGCTCCGAATGCTCTATGGAGGCCGTGCCTATAAGAATCGGCTGTCCCCTCTTATGGTGCTCGGCAGCCTCGTCCGCCGCGGCGCAGTATTTCTCCTCGGCAGTTTTATAGACCGCGTCCGGCCAGTCGGTGCGTATCATGGGCTTGTGCGTCGGTACGACTATTACATTGAGCCCGTAGATCTCCTTGAATTCCTCGGCTTCCGTAAGCGCCGTGCCGGTCATCCCGGCCAGCTTCTTATACATGCGGAAATAATTCTGGAGGGTTATCGTGGCCAGCGTCTGATTCTCTCGCCCGACCTGCACCCGTTCCTTGGCTTCTATCGCCTGATGCAGGCCGTCGGAATAACGCCGCCCGAACATGAGCCTTCCGGTAAATTCGTCTACTATAATGATCTCTCCGTCCTTTACGACATAGTGCACGTCGCGCTGGAAGAGATGATGCGCCTTAAGCGCCTGTACTATCTTGTGCGCGAGCGACGAATTTGTGAAGTCAGTGAACAGATTCGGGAGCTTCATTATGTTTTCTGCTCTTGCGATGCCCTCTTCGGTAAGCGCAAGGTTGCGTTCCTTCTCGTCGACCTCGAAGTCGCGCCCCTTGACAAGTTCGCGTGCCGTGGCGTCCGCTATGCGGTACGGCTCCGTATCATCCTCCGACGGGCCTGAGATGATAAGAGGAGTCCTTGCCTCGTCTATCAGAATGGAGTCGACTTCGTCGACTATGCAGAAGAAATGCCCGCGCTGCACCTGCTGCTCCTTCTGGATAGCCATATTGTCCCTCAGATAGTCGAAGCCGAACTCGCTGTTCGTGCCGTATGTTATATCGCAGCGGTAAGCTGCGGCGCGTTCCTCCTCCGGCATAAATGGCGAGATAACGCCGACAGAGAGTCCCATGCCCCTGTAGACAGGCCCCATCCAGGATGCGTCGCGTGCGGCAAGGTAATCGTTTACAGTGACTACATGCACGCCTTTGCCTGTTATCGCGTTGAGCGCGACCGCAAGAGTAGCGACAAGAGTCTTTCCCTCTCCGGTCTTCATCTCGGCTATATTCCCATCGTTCAGCGCCATGCCGCCTATCAGCTGTTCCCTGAAGTGACGCAGACCGAGCGTTCGCTTTGACACCTCGCGCACCCTTGCAAAAACTTCCGGCAGAATATCGTCCAGAGTCTCTCCTTTTTCGAGGCGCTCTCCGAAGATCCTTGCCGACTGCGCAAGTTCCTCATCCGAAAGTTTTTCCGTCTCGGGCTCATATGAGTCTATTATTTCGGCTTTCTTTTCATACTTTGCAATGGCCCGGTCATTCGGATCCAGACCGATAGCCTTTATTATGCCGTTCAGAAATCCCATATATCCGTTTCCACCTTTCGCGCGGCACAGCACAACCGTCCGCACACTTCATGCGTTCATTTTTCTGATTATATACTTATTAAGATAGTGAAGTCAAAAATTTATCAGCAAATATTTGCGCAGCAGAGAAAGAACATGCTCTGCCGGGATATGCGCCTCTTAGTCACAGCGGCGGGCGCGAAAATGTTTTGTTTTTCAAAACAGCTCGGCAGCAAGCCTGATATTGTCCAGAAGCGAGTAAAGCTGCAGACGCGAGGAATAGCCTCCCGTGAGCCTGTCGAGCGCGGCGTTTGCGGCCGGATGGAAATATCCGCCGCTCTTTTCCGCTTCTTTTGCTTCGCAGACCGCTCTTTTTAATATCTCTTCGTCCTTTATGCGCTTGTCGTCAGCAATGCCGCGCAGTATCACGGCAGGCGCTTCTACAGCCCCGCCCTGCCAGGCTCCGCTCAGCTGCACAGGGCGTCCTCTGAAGACAAACCCCGTGCAGAGATCGCTGCCGCAGCCGAGAACAGCAACGCCGTTCCGCCGCAGCCATCCTATAGTCGCCTCTGTATCAAGCATATCTTTGGGCGACGTACAGACCAGTATGACACCGGAATCTCTTATCATAGTCAGATCCTGGCATCTTTCGCCGTCTGACGCGCCGTATATGCCGCCTATGCCGCATGATACGGCGCAGGGGACAGACAAACGCCGGCACGCTTCCATAGCCGCCGACGCAGTAAGCGCGCCGGACAGCCCCTCTTTTAACGCTGTTTCGAGTGAATCGGAAGAAAACTTGTACTTTGGGGCGGAAGCACGAAAAGCGATAAATCCTTCTATCGTACCGGCGACTATTTTTCCGTTTTCCACCCAGCATATACGGGCGTCTGCGGCGCCGGCCTTTTCCCATTCGCAAACGAGCTCGCCGTCGCCTATCGACGGAAGGCCGAAGGCAAGCAGGCAGCTTTCTGTCAGAAAGCCGGAAGTGCAGGATGATTTTTCTCCTGAGATATCTGCTTTCGGGCCGCTGTTCATAAGATTTTCCTCCCCCATGCCGCAGGCGTCTGCTTTTTACCGCCGGGCTGCTGCATACAATTCTGCCGCAGCAGCGGAGTAAAGACAGATATGGGGCGGGAAGGATCCTCCCGCCCCTCTTTCTTCATGATATAAGCAGCAAGACCTGCCGTCTGTTTATTTTTTCCCTCCGAGATATGCCTTTTCTATCTCGGGATCGTGCAGCAGATCGGCCGATCTGCCTTCCATCAGTATGCTGCCGGTCTGTATGACGTACGCGCGGTGAGAGAGCTGCAGCGCCTTCTTTGCGTTCTGCTCGACTATCAGTATCGTCATACCGAGCTGACAGTTTACTTCCGTGAGCTTTTTGAATATTTCGTTGATGATGATCGGCGCAAGGCCAAGAGACGGCTCGTCCAGCAGAAGGACCCGCGGCTTCGCCATCAGGGCGCGTCCGATGGCAAGCATCTGCTGTTCGCCGCCGGACAGAGTCCCCGCGTACTGATCCTTTCTCTCTAACAGGCGCGGGAAAAGCTCGAAGACATCCTCCTTCTGCTTTTCTATAGCAGACCTGTCGGAGATCGGAAAAGCTCCCATGTCGAGGTTTTCAAGCACCGTAAGCGGCGCAAAGACCTTGCGTCCCTCCGGCGAAAGGCTTATGCCTTCTTTTACGACCTGAAAGCTCTTTGACGGCAGGGGCTTGGAATCAAGGAGGATCTCTCCCGACGCGCGCGGCACGGCTCCCATTATCGCGTTCATCATCGTCGACTTACCGGCGCCGTTCGCACCGATAACGGCAACGATCTCACCGGGGTAAACGTCGAGCGAAACTCCTTTCAGCGCCTGAATCGCGCCGTAATTGACTACCAGATCTTTTACGGAGAGGATCGGCTTTTTTTCTTCCATCATCTATTCCTCCTCACCGAGATAGGCCTTGAGGACTTCCGGATGGTTCTGGATATGTTCCGGGTTCCCCTCTGCGATCTTTGCGCCGAAGTTCATGCAGACGATATGGGGACAGATCATCATCACCATATCCATATGGTGTTCGATGAGCAGTATCGTGAGGTCGAAATCCCTGTGAATCCCGGTAATGAGATGATTGAGCTGATCCACTTCGTCTGCGTTCATGCCAGCGGCCGGTTCGTCAAGCAAAAGGAGCTCCGGGCGCAGAGATATCGCGCGCGCGATCTCAAGCCGCCGCTGCAGACCGTACGGGAGAGTCCCAGCGGCCTGTCCGGCACGGTCGGCAAGGCCGACGCGATCCAGCAGTTCCATGCTCTCCGCACGTGTTTTGGCTTCCATGCCCTTCCAGCGTCCAAGGTGCGTCAGCGCTTCACCGAATGAATAGACGTAGTGCTGCTGAGCCGCCGTCATGACATTCTCAAGTACGGTGGAAGCGGCAAAAAGCCTCAGGTTCTGGAATGTGCGCGCTATCCCCTTCCTTATCACCTGATAAGGCTTAAGACCGTTCAGCGTTTCACCCTTGAAGCTTATGGAGCCGTTGGTCACTCCGTAAACGCCTGTGATAAGGTTGAATATCGTCGTTTTGCCGGCGCCGTTTGGGCCTATGAGTCCTGCCAGTTCGCCTTTTTCGATCGTAAAAGTCATATCTTTGACAGCCTGAACGCCGCCGAAGTTTTTGTCGACTCCTTTAAGCTCAAGTACGGGAGTGTCCATCAGACGGCCTCCTCTCCGGCTGACGCCGATTTTTTATTCCTGGAAAAGAGCTTTTTGATATAAGAGATCGAAAGCTCGTTCGTGCCCATTATTCCTTCAGGGCGCAGCACCATGATCAGCACGAGCACGAGTCCGTATATAAGCATGCGGTACTGTGAGATCGGACGGAAGAGCTCTGTGACCAGAGTAAGTATCATCGTGCCAATCATGCAGCCGCTCATCGAGCCGAGTCCTCCGAAGACCACTATGGAAACAAGCTCCGTGGATTTGACCATGTCAAACATGACAGGCTGGATAAACGACATGAACCCTGCCAGCAGCGCTCCGGATACCCCGCAGTAAAAACCTGATATAGCAAGGCTCAGGACGCGGTAATGCGCTGTGTTGAAGCCAAGGAGGGAGGCTGCCACATGGTCGTCGCGGCAGGCCTTGAAGGCGCGGCCGTAGCTGCTGTAAACGATAAAAAACATGGCTATGGTCATGATCAGCAGGAACGCCAAAGCGACCGGCATTGAAGTATAGTCCTCTATCCCCGGATAGCCCCTTGCCCCGCGCGTCACGCTGTTCCAGTTTTCTATGATAAGGCGTATCGCCTCTCCGAGTCCGAGGGAAGCTATCGCGTAATAGTCACCGACGAGCTTCAGCGTCGGTATGCCTATCAGATACGCGATAAACATGGCAAGTACCCCGCCGGCTATTATTGCTATGATGAAATTTACTTCATATTCAACAGTAAGGATCGCGGCCGTATAGGCCCCTATTGCCATATATCCGGCATGCCCGAGCGTGAATACGCCCGTGAAACCGGTAAAAAGCGATACTCCCAGCGCTGCTATGCAGTTGATGGCAAGCAGCGTTACGATTCCAGCGGCATAACCTTCCATAACTGCACCTACACTTTCTCTCCGACGGACTTTCCGAAGAGTCCGGTCGGACGCACGATCAGCGTTATAATGAGTATCCCGAAGACTACAAGATCACGGAACTGGCTGGAGATAAATCCGGCCGTCATCATTTCGGCAAGCCCGAGAATCAGGCTGCCGATCACGGCGCCCGGCAGAGAACCGAGTCCGCCTATGACTGCCGCGACAAAGGCCTTTGTCGTTATCGCTCCGAGCTGCGGGTAAAGAGTATAGCGCACTGAGAGGAATATCCCCCCGACGCCGGCAAGAAGGCCGGCAGTAAAAAATACTATCGCGATCAGCCTGTTTACGTTGACTCCCATAAGCCCGGCAGTTTTCAGGTTGTAGGAAGCAGCGCGTATCGCAAGCCCCCATTTGGTCTTTACCAGGAAGAGCTGGAGCCCTACAAGGAAGATGACCGCGGTCACAAGCGAAAGTATGTCAAACGCGCTCGTCGTAGCAATGCCGAAGAAATTCACAGGATTGGTCGGAATCACCGGAGGCAGAGCCCTGAAGCGCCCGCCTATCGTAACCACGAAGAGGTTCTCTATCACTATGCTCATCCCCATCGATGCGATGAGCATATAAAGCGTGACCGGCGTCCTTTCCCTTATCGGGCGGTAGGCAAGCCTTTCAACGATGATCGCGGAAAGACCTGCGCCCACGAGCGCCGCAAAAGAGGCTACCCATATATTCATCCCGCCTGAACGAAGCGCAAAGTAGCAGATGTAGCCTCCGATAACCAGAAATCCGCCGTGGGCAAAATTGGAAAACAGAAGGACGGAATAAACAAGAGAATAGCCGACCGCAATAAGAGCGTAAACGGAACCGAGCGACAGCCCGTTTATAAACTGCTGTATAAAGGTCTCCAAAATCAAACACCTCGGTCTTTCATCTGCCCGCGGCAGCCGCGCATGCGGGCATTAAGAAAAAAATGCCCAGGGAGCATTCCGTTCCCCGGGCAAAACTATCTTCAGATCTTACTTGGGTTCGACCTTCTTGTAGAATTTCGTGTGCAGGTCATCGCCGACTTTAAGGATTATGCCGGCCTTGTTGAGCGGGTTGTGCGTAGCGGGGTCGACCGTGAGCGTCGCGTGGTGCAGCTTCAGTCCCTTGGTCGATTCAAGAGCCTTGGCTATCGCGGGGCCCTCGGCCTTGCCGGCGCGCTTGATCGCGTCAATGACCCAGTACATTGCGTCGTAGGCCATCGTTCCGTTTACGAACTCTTTGCAGTCGTCCTTATAGACTTCCTTATAGCGCGCGAATATCGGTGCCATTCCGGGATCTTCGAGGTAGGTATGGTTGACCCAGTAGGTCCCCTTCATCGCGTCGCCGGCGATCTCGTTCATGAATTCGCCGTAGCCGTCGCCGCCTACGATAGTCACGTCAAGACCAAGTTCCTGAGCCTGTTTGATCGCAAGAGCCATATCCTTGCCCATTCCGGGGAGGAAGAGAAGGTCGGCGCCGGCGTTCTTGATCTTTGTGAGCTGTGCGCGGTAGTCGACGTCCGCTTCACGGAAGCCTTCGTCTGCCACTATCTTGCCGCCTAATTTTTCATAGTTCTTGATGAAGAACTCGCGCAGACCCTGAGCATAGTCGGAACCTACGTTGTAAAGAATGGCTGCCTTTTTCTTGCCGAGATCGTTATATGCGAGGTCAGCAGCAAGAGCTCCCTGATAGGGGTCTGTGAAGCAAATACGGAAGGAATACTCGCGGACCTTCCCCTTGTTGTCGACTGTGACGAGCGGGTTTGTGCCGACTGTTGAGATCTGAGGGGTCTTGCCCTTGGCCACTATAGGAGCGGTCGCGATATTGATGCCGCTCGAGTTGGCTCCGACTATCACGCATACCTTGTCGCTTTCGATCATGCGGCGGACCGCGTTGACCGCGTCTTCGTTGCGCGTCTTGGTGTCATACGGGATGAGCTCGACTTTTCTGCCCAGCAGACCGCCGGCAGCGTTGAGGTCGGCGACCACCATCTTAGCCATGTTGACTTCGGTGATGCCATACTGCGCGTAGTCACCGGTGAGAGCCGCAAGATATCCGATCTTGATCGGTTCCGCGGCAAACGCAGCGCCGGAAACAAACAGAATAGCCGCCACTGTTAATAACGCCAGTACTTTCTTCAATATAGTGCACCTCCATATTGTATTGTGTAGCAGAATTACTCCTTACTTATTTTATATTTATGTCAGCAGTATGTAAAGGAATTTGTGTAAGCAATCTGAGCACGGTTTGAGCGTGAAAACCTTGAATTATAAACAATATATGCCATATTGTTTAAACTGAGCGCACACATATTAATATATCTGTGCGCTCAGTTTTAGAATTATTATTGATTCTGTTGTGTAATTTTATTACCTTTTTTTGAGCGCAAACAGGCCGAGCGAGAAAACGAGCAGCGGCAGCAGTCCAAACGAACCGGAGTTGCATCCGCTGCTGCTGCCGCCGCCGGACGGCGCTTTATCTGCCGCAGCTGCCAGTTTAACATTATTGCCGCCGTCGATATACTCTTCCGTTATTTTATAATCGCCATTTTCTTCCGGCTCAAGTTTCTCATATTTCTTATCTTTCCAGTTATACGCAAACCACTGCGCACCGGTCAGATCCACATCTCCTGCGCTGTCCGGCATCATTGCTGTGAAATCACTGCCTTTCAGCCACATCCATGCTTTGCTTATGCAGAGAACGTCCATGCCGAGTTCCTCAGCTATCTCGTCCTTCTCTGCCGCGTTGTACGGGAGCACCCATTCTACCATCGAGTTGTCCGTAGCAAACGGGGCTGTAAGCTGACCGATCGAATAGGTATCAAGCCTTTCTTCGCCCATGTATCTGTACACGGGATACTCGTCTCCGACTTCAGCCTTGTAGAAGCCTTCGGTAACCGGGTCTCCGCCCATGTTCGGCATATCTGTCTTCATGCAAAGATAGTAGTTGCCGTAATTTCTCAAAGAGAGAGGCTCAAGGGCATATGCCGCGTGCGTCGCGCGCACCTGGTCCATATACATGACATAAGTATCCTTCGGGAACTTTACCTTTTTCTTAGCCGATGATACCTCTGTAATAACCTTCGCATCGGTCCAGCCGCTCATCCCCGAGGGTACGACATATGTGTCGCCCACCCATGCGTCCGCAGCTTTTACCGTATACGCCTCAACTTCTATCTCGCTGTCGTTGTTAAGCCGCTCAAAAACGACGCCTGAATGCGCAAGTCTTGCGATAGTGGCATCATTGGCCCGGATTATATAGGCCCGCGGTTGAACGACTGAAACATTCGGAGTTCCGTCTCTTGAAAGGAACATCTTGCTCTCAAATACTCCGGGTTTTACGGACCACTCTTTCGTCTTCTCATTCTGAACTGCGGTCAGCACCGGTATATTATGCTGAACGGGTTCTTCGGGATAATGGATCGTAAGCACCAGTTTGTTGTCCTCAGCCACTTTTTCGCCCCGCGCTGCCATATCGGCACGCGCCTGTATGACTGTATCGTAGAACTCTTCAGCTCTTTCATACGCCGTTTTCATAACAGATTCATATGTTGCGACATGTCCGGCGATACGAAGTCCAAGATTTATGCCTATGGCCGGGGTCGAAGCTTCCGTCAAAATACTGCAGGCTCCCTTAAGTCCAAAAGACGGATCTGTGATTCCCGTGTCGATCGCTCCGTCAAATGTCTGAACAGGAACATATTTCGCACCGCCGTCGGCAGCCTTGACCATTATGGTCTCATCCCCGCTCATTGCCCTCACGTCAGCAGAGACAAAGTCGCGCAGTCCTACTACCCTTCCGGGAGTTTCACCGGGAGGTGTGGTAGAGGTCTGTATATACCACGCCCACTCCATTCCTCTGTCTTCTATATTCTTGTGGTAAGCAGGTTCAAAGACCTCAGATACATATTTCTTCAGTGCTTCCGGGTGATTATAGATAGGGGCTATCAAAGTGGAGACGTCGTTGTCCATCCAGTCTATAGTCAGCCTTGTGTTTTGACCGTTGACGTACCCTGTCCCTAAAGTAAATCCCTGCTCGTGAGCGTCGCCGAAAAAGAAGGGTTCGTATTCATTGACGAGCCTGTGCATCGTTCTTGTTATCGCGGACTCAAAGGCCTGATTGTCGCGGTTCTGGTCTATGTTGATACGGTAGCGGTAAGAGTTTGTTCCGCGCTGGTTTCTCCATGCGCCGTCTACATTGTACCGGGGAACAATGATAACGGATATCTTTTCCAGCAGATAGTTCAGATCTCCCTCCGCCAGACGTTTTGCAAGAACCAGCATCGCATCTCCGCCGGACGATTCGCCGCCGTGTATCTGCCCCTGCAGCCATATTACCGGTTTTTTCAGCGCCTTCAATTCACTCGGCGAGAATACCGCAGGATCGCTGAAGACAAGAATCGGCAGCTTAAACGAGCCGTCAGAAACGGAGGCATCGCCTTCAGCCTTTCCGTAGCTCGGAAATTCGCCGACTATCTTCCAGCGCAGGTTTTTGGGCGAAAGCGAGGCGATGAAACCAATAAGCTCGTCCTGCGTCGACTGATAGGCTTTTTCGCCCAGTGCGCTGCTGCTCCTGCCGTTCGTTATCCTCGGCAGGAAACTAAAGTCAAAACCAGTCGCCTCAAATTTCTTATCATGGTAGTTTCTAAGGTATTCCGGATAGTCTAAATTGGCTCTGTTAACGCCGCCCCATGGAATCTCAGGAGGATCCGCCGTTGCTGCATAGGGCAGAACAAACAGTAATACCAATGCTAAGAGCCACGTTCTGTGAAAAAGCTGCTGCAGTTTTCGCATTTTTCTTTTCATTACCAAGCTCCCCCTTCAGTATGTTCAAGTATCCGAATAACCAATAGAAGCGTCGTTTTTATAAATTATTACACCCCCTTTATACAAATGGGCCCGGAAAATTTGACGAATCAGCCCCCTTGCAGTTTTTGCAATTTTATATTTATTATAAAAATTGGAACTTTAATATATTTTAATTTAATTATTGCCGCAATATTATGATTAATTATTTTAATATCGGGCATTATATTACGTCAATAGTATGAACGAGACTGTTGCAATTATTATTTTTTGTTTATTTAAAGTTATGAACTAAATTTATTTATTATGTTCAGTGCACGCCGACATTTGCAAAAAAACTCCTCTATATATCAGCATTTGCAAAATTATCTCTTTTTATCCGAAAACTCTTAAACGCAGCCGTTCGATTTAAAAACCAGCCGGATTTTTTAACAATACGCTCTTTCAGCTATGTGGGACAATACTTCTTTTTCTTAAGATAAGATATCCGGAACACAAAACAAAGATATCCGCAGAGCGTGTCTGCGGATATCGATTATTTGTTTTTACGATGCAAAGGTTCAAATAAAAGAACTTAATATCTCTTAAAGTTCAGCCGACAGCGCAAAGTCCGTCTGTTAGGCCGTTTCTGTACCTTCTTCCTTTGCAAGCTCCTTTAGCAGCTCCCGCTCCTTTGCGGTCAGGGTACGCGGAACTTTTATCTTAACCAGTATGTTCATATCTCCGCTGCCTTTGCCTTTCAGCCGCGGCATGCCGCGGCCTCTGATGCGCAGCTTCGAACCTGCCTGGGTGCCTGCAGGTATCTCAAGTTTTTCCATGCCGTCGAAGGTCCCGACTTTTACATCGCAGCCGAGTGCCGCCTGCGGGAATGAGATCTCGACTGTCGTGTTCAGGTCGTCGCCCCTGCGCGTGAACCTTGCGTCGGGCATTACTTCTGTCAGTATGAACAGATCTCCGGACGGGCCTCCGTTGATTCCCGCCTCGCCCTTGCTTGATACGCGAAGGCGCGTGCCGTTGTCGACGCCTGCGGGAATCTTGACTTCGACGCTTGCTGTTCGCTTTACGCGCCCCTGGCCATGGCACTCCGTGCACACCTTGTCCACAGTCTTTCCCTTGCCGCGGCATGTGGGGCAGGTAGCCGTCTGCCGCATCTGTCCGAACGGAGTATTGACTGCCTGTGTGACCTGGCCGCTTCCGTGGCATGTCTGGCAAACGGTAACATTGCTGCCCGGCTCCGCTCCGCTCCCGCCGCAGTGACGGCAGGTGTCAAGACGCGGAATCTCAAGCTTGCGCTTCACGCCGCGATATGCTTCTTCAAGCGTGAGCCGCACCGAGGCTTCAAGGTCTGCGCCGCGGCGCGGCGCGTTCGGGTTGGCGGAACGCCTGCGCGAGCCTCCGAAACCTCCGAAAAGGTCGCCGAAAAGATCGCCGATATCCTCCTGCGTGAATGTCTGTCCGCCGAAGCCTCCGAAACCGTCCGGCGGCACGTCTCCCACATAGCCGAACTGATCGTACTGCGCGCGCTTCTGCGGGTCGCTCAGGACTTCATGTGCCTCGTTTATTTCCTTGTATTTGGCTTCCGCCTCTTTATCGCCCGGGTTTGCATCCGGATGATACTTGCGGGTCAGAGTGCGGTAAGCCTTTTTTATCTCGTCAGCCGATGCTTCCCGGCCAACGCCCAATATTTCGTAATAGTCCTTTTTACCGGGAGCAGCCATCAGCGCCTCACCTCTCAATACAAATCACGCGCTGCCGTTGATTCTTTATTCAAGACTTCGCGGCAGCTCTTTTACAAATGTGAATTATACAACTGTACGGCTATTTGTCAAGATTAGTTAAAATTTACTTCGGCGACAGCCGCAACATATCGCAGACTGTGCCGCAGGGATGACCCTGCGGCACAGAAAAGCGCTGATTATGTTTTACCTGTTGTCTTCCTCGTGGAACTCGGCGTCTACCGTTTCGCCGTCGTTGGACTGCTGCGCGCCCTGCTGCTGCGCTCCGGCTCCGGCCTGTGCCCCGGCTTTCTGCGCCGCCTGCGCAAGCACGCCCATCATGTCCATAAGTTTCTTCGTTGCGTCTTTGATAGCCGCGGCGTCTTCCCCGTTCATTATTTCACGGAGCTTCGATATCTGTTCGTTGGCCTGAGCCTGCGCCGCAGGTTCGGCTGTGCCCGCTTCCTTTATAAGCTTTTCCGACTGGTAGATAACGGATTCCGCCTCGTTGCGCGCTTCGATCAGCTCCTTGCGCTTCTTGTCCGCGCTTTCGTTGACCTCCGCGTCGCGGCGCATCTTTTCGATCTCTTCATCGCTCAGGCGCGACGACTGTATCGTTATGTGCTGCTCCTTGCCGGTCGCCTTGTCCTTTGCCGTGACGTTTACTATGCCGTTCGCGTCAATATCGAACGTTACTTCGATCTGAGGTATGCCGCGCGGCGCCGGCTTTATGCCGTCAAGGATGAAACGTCCCAGAGTCACGTTGTCGCCGGCCATCGCGCGCTCGCCCTGCAGCACATGTATCTCGACCTGCGGCTGGTTGTCGGCAGCAGTCGTGAACACCTGGCTCTTGGAGACCGGTATCGCGGTGTTCTTGTCGATTATCTTCGTGAATACTCCGCCCAAAGTCTCAAGACCGAGCGAGAGCGGCGTCACGTCGACCAGGACTATGCCCTGCTGTTCGCCAGCAAGGATCGCGCCCTGAAGAGCCGCGCCCATCGCGACGCATTCGTCCGGGTTGATGCCCTTTGTAGGCTCTTTGCCCATGATCTCCTGCACAAGTTTCTGGACCATCGGCATACGCGTCGAACCGCCGACCAGGAGTATCTTGTGTATATCCGCAGGCGTGAGCCCCGCATCTTTCATCGCCGTTTTCACCGGGGCTACCGTCTTTTCCAGCAGCGCACGCGTGAGGTCTTCGAACTTGGCGCGGGTCAGCTTCAGCTCAAGGTGCTTCGGGCCGTTTGCGTCCGCCGTGATGAACGGAAGCGATATAGTGGTCTCCTGCATCGATGAAAGCTCGATCTTGGCCTTCTCCGCCGCTTCGCGCAGACGCTGCGAAGCCATCTTGTCCTTCAGCAGGTCTATGCCGTCGCTCTTTTTGAACTCCGACGCGAGCCATTTGACTATCTCGTTGTCCCAGTCGTCGCCGCCGAGCAGGTTGTCCCCGGCTGTAGAGAGGACTTCGAAAACGCCTTCGCCAACGTCGAGGATGGAAACGTCGAACGTTCCTCCGCCAAGGTCATAGACCATTATCTTATGGTCTGTTTTTTCCATATTGACTCCGTAGGCAAGGCACGCGGCCGTCGGTTCGTTGATGATACGTTTTACGTTGAGTCCCGCTATAGTTCCGGCGTCCTTCGTGGCCTGACGCTGAGCGTCGGTGAAGTAGGCCGGGCAGGTGATGACGGCGTCCGTTACAGGGGTGCCGAGATATTCCTCCGCGTCCTTCTTGAGCTTCTGAAGGATCATCGCCGATATCTGCTGCGGCGTATAGGGTTTGCCGTCTATCGTCACCGTCTTATCGCTGCCCATGGAGCGCTTGATCGAGATAACGGTGCGGTCCGGGTTTACTATCGCCTGGCGCTTGGCCAGCTGTCCGACAAGTATCTCCCCATCTTTCGTGAACGCCACGACTGACGGCGTGGTGCGCTGTCCTTCGGGATTCGGGATTACCGTTACATTGTCCCCTTCCTTAACGGATACGCAGCTGTTTGTTGTTCCGAGGTCTATTCCTATTGTTTTTCCCATGATTCATTCCACCTTCTGTTGGTTTATATAATTTTAACGGTGCGGCAGAGCCGCCCGCCTGTTTCCATAACGTCAGCCGCCGTATTTTCCTACGCGTACCTGCGGCGCCTTTATAACGCGCCCCGCAAGCTTGTAGCCGCGGCATAAAGCTCCGATTATATGTCCGTCGAGTTCCTCCTCTTCCACGGGCTCCATCGAAACGGCTTCGTGAACAGCCGGGTCGAATGCGCCCTCGGTCGGGATAAACTCAAGCCCAAGCCTGCAGAGACCAGCTTCGAACTGTTTTATGACCATATCCATGCCCTTTGCCAGGCTGCTTTCTTTATCTGTCACGGCGGCCGCTATCCTCTCGAGATTCTCGAAGACGGGGATCATCTCCCTGACAGCCTGTTCGGACGCAAGCTTGGCGTTGCTTTCGCGGTCTCTTTCCATCCTTGTGCGCAGATTGAAATAATCCGCTCTGCCGCGCGCGACTTCTTCCTTCAGTTTTTGAATCTCCGCTTTAAGCTCTTCGCAGCAGCCGGACTCCTCTTCGGCAGGGACGGCCGCTTCCGCGGCTTCTTCCGCCTGAAGATCTTCTGCTTCGGTATTAGGCTTTTTCTGTTCCTCCATCTCTACTCTCCTCTTTCGCCCTGATCTGAATCAAGCTTCCGCAGTACTCCGTCTATTGCAGAAATCGCTTTTTCGTAATCCATTCTTTCGGGCCCTATGACCCCCACTACGGCTTTCTGACCGCCGGCTTCCCCGGTCGCCGCGACCAGAGCTGAGCTTTCCATGCCGGCGACGCCGTTCTCGCTGCCTATCATGACGTTCATTTCATTCATCGAGCAACGGTTTACGAGGGCAGTCATATTGCTCTCTTCTTCCAGGAACGAGCAGAGAGCCTGTATCCTGCCGAGATCCTGAAAATCCTGCAGTTTCATTATCCCGCTCAAAGACCCTGTGAATATTTTGGTCGAGGACTCGCAGAGCATGCCGTCTATCGCTTTAAGCGCACGGCTGTACGCATCGCGGTAACTGTTCAGCTCATCCGTGATAGATGTCTTCAGCGACGCCTTTATTTCGCTCCACGGCTGACCGGAGTAGCGGTTGAGCGACGCCGCAAGCTTGTCCAGATCTTCCTGCTTCATATCGGCGGTAACGTCGATGAACTTCTGGTGCACAAGGCCTCCCTGCAGCACTATCAGAAGCAGGATGCGCCTTTCGCCGAGGCGGACGAAGCTTACATGCTGAAAACGGACGGTATCGAGCGGCGTTATGGCAGCGATCCCGACATAGTCCGACACGCGGCTCAGCATGTCCGACGCCATTTCAAGCATCTTTCCGAGCCCCTGTCTCTGCTCCATCATCTTCTGCAGCCTCACCGACGGCTCGGCGCTGCTCATGCGCTGAAGCACCGAGTCGGCATAGAGCCGGTATCCCTGCGTCGTAGGGATGCGGCCGGAAGACGCATGCGTCTGGGTAAGGAAGCCCATATCCTCAAGATCGGACATTTCGTTTCTTATCGTAGCGGAGCTGCGCCCGGTAAGGTAACGGCGTGATACCGTCCGTGAGCCTACCGTCTCTCCGCTTTTTATATATTCGTATACGACCGACAGAACGACTTCAAGCTGCCTTTCCGTTATCACTCCGCATCACCTCATATCGCCGTCCCTATTTGTTAGCACTCACCGCCTTCGAGTGCCAACACCTCAACGACAAGTAAATAATAATCGTCATAATGTCTTTTGTCAATACAGGTCAAAAAAATTTTATGTAAATTTTTCTGCAAATTATCCATTCAAAAAGACCGCGGAGTCTCTTTACGCCGTCAGGCCTGCGCTTCCCGTTTGATGTATAATAAACAGATGTACTGCGCCGGCCGTGACGCACTGTTCTTCTCCGGCGCAGCGCCATATTCGGGAGTGACGGCTTTTGGACAAGGATAAAACGTACATATATCTTATTCGCCACGGCGAATGCGCCGGAAATAAAGAAAGACGCATACGCGGCTGCATAGACTTTCCGCTGAACGAGAACGGGCTTCTTCAGGCACGTGCGCTTGCGGCGGCACTTAAAGACAAGGGCATAGAATACATATATTCAAGCCCTCTTTCCCGCGCGACGACCACGGCAAAGATACTGGGCGACGCTATCGGCATACCGTATGAGACGCGCGACGGTTTCTGCAACATCCATATAGGGATATGGGAAAACAGAATCAAGGCGGAGCTCGCGGTGGAACAGCCCGAGATGTGGAATACATGGCTCAACCAGCCTGAGGAATGGAAGATAGAGGGAGCTGAGACTCTCGATCAGGTGCGGGACAGGGCGCTTGCCGACCTCAACAGGATAATAGAAGAGCACCGCGGAAGCACCATAGCGCTGATAGCACACAGAGGGGTGCTGAAACCGCTCATCGGCGGCGCGCTCGGCATCCGCCGGCCGTCATACTGGCGCATACATTTCGACACCGCGTCCTACAGCCTGCTCACGTTCGACTCTCTGCACGGATACTGCCTTATGGGGCTGAACTTCACCGAGCATCTGGCAGGGCTTCCGATAGTCCAGGAGTTCGACTGATTTGCAGGCTCATCTGATTCGCCTTGGAGACAGGACCGAGCTTGAGCAGGCATTAGCGAAGACCGGCTGCAGCCCCGAGGCGCTGGAGTATTTTGCCGCACGCCGGGAGATGCTGCAGATATACGTTGCCGGCGTGCCGTCGCCTGCGGCATCCGTGATAAAACAGGAGATGCTGTCAAGAGGAGGAGACGCCGCCGTCCATGCAAAGGTGATAGTCTGCGGGACTGAAAAAAGCGACGTGCTGATCTTCGGAACGGCAAAGCAGCTCGGTTTTCTTGCCGACAAGCTTGAGAAGATGCCGTGGTGGAGACTGCCGGAGCTGGCGGCCGAAATCCGTTCGCTGACGGCGCGTCCCCTCACGCGCAAAGTAAAGACCCCGTGCGGCGCGGAACTTGCATTCGGCTCAGGAATGCTGCTTATGGGGATAATAAACCTGACAGACGACTCATTTTTCCCTGGCAGCCGCTGCGGAGACGATATACAGAAAACCGTGCTCCGCGCGCTGCAGATGGCAGAAGATGGCGCCGATATCCTTGACATAGGCGCGGAATCCACGCGCCCCGGCGCTGACCGCGTCCCGGAAGAAGAAGAGATCTCGCGCCTTTCCGCTGCTGTAAGGGCAATAAGAAAAGAACTCCCCGAAATCCCTATTTCCGCCGATACGACACGTTCTGCTGCCGCCCGCGCGGCGCTTGCCGAAGGAGCGGATATCATAAACGATATATCCGGACTGCAGTTCGATGAAAAAATCGCTTCCGCAGCGGCAGAATACCGCGCGCTGCTCTGCGTCATGCATACTAAAGGCACGGCACGCGATATGCAGAAGCAGTGCGTATATGAGAACCTGCTGTCGGAAGTCAGCTCTTTTCTTCGCGGCGCAGCGGAAAGAGCACTGGAAGCGGGAGTCGAAAAAGAAAAGATAATAATCGATCCGGGCATAGGCTTTGCAAAGAACTACAACCAGAACCTGCTGCTGCTGCGCCACTGTGAAAGTTTCCGCGCCCTGGGCTATCCGCTGCTGATCGGGGCGTCGCGCAAAAGCGTCATAGGGACCGCCACCAATACGGCCTCTCCATCCGGCCGCCTTGCGGGGACCGTTGCTCTGACCGCGCTCTGCGCTGCGGCAGGAGTCGATATAATACGGGTGCACGACGTAAAGGAGAACAAAGAGGCTATAATGATGGCGGAGGCAGTGAGTAAAGCGCGTTATGAATGAGCATGCCGTTCTGCTTTCTCTCGGCTCGAACCTGGGGGACCGCCTGGGGATGCTGAGGCACGCCGTAGAAACGCTGAGAAGAAACGGAGTTGCGGTAACCGATCTGAGCCGCGTTTACGAGACCAGACCTTGGGGCGTGACGGACCAGCCGCTTTTTCTGAACATATGCGCAAAGGCGCGCACGGCATTTGCCCCCCGGGAGCTGCTTGCGCTGCTGAAGGATATCGAGTCGGGCCTCGGCAGACGCAGAGGGAAAAGATGGGGCCCGCGCGAGATCGACATAGACATAATATTTTATGACAGGATAGTATATAAGGACGAAAGCCTTGTCATTCCCCATCCGCATATGCACGAGCGCGGATTTGTACTGGCCCCGCTTTCGGAAATAGCTCCCGGATATATCCATCCGCTTTTTTCAAAAAGCGTTGCGGAACTGCTTTCCGGGCTGTCCGGGCCGGAGAAAGACGATATGATATGGATAACGAAACTATAAAAAATATTGCATCACGCTTTTTCCGCAGCGGAAGCAGGCGCCCGATGCTGCTTCTGCCGCTTATACTGGCCGCGGCGCTGCTCATCCTGATATTTGCGCCGGCTGAAGAAGCCGGAGACAAAAATGTCAGCCTGCGCACCCTTGAAGTTCCTGGCTTCCCGATAATCCTGGTGCTGGAGCAGGATGCAGGCACTATAACGTCGGCGTGGCTCAGGACGCCGGCCGGCGCGAGGAATCTTGAGAGACTGGAAGGGCTTTCGTTCATTTCCGAAAACGCGATACTTTCAAAGGTCGATCAGGATTCAAAAAACGACCTGCTTTGGAATCTTTCCTTCATGAATTTCGAAGGAGAGGGGATACATCTCTGGATCGGAATGACCACTCAGTCTCCGCATGTATTTGTCACGTCCGCGCCGTTTCAGTACACAAGATGGCACGCGCTGCCGGCAAAAGTCGAAGTGCCGAAGGGAACAAGCATATATATAGCTCCTGCCGCGCCTTTCTACAGGCTTCTTGAAAGACAGTACAGCGGAATAGAGAGCTACTCTTTCATATACACGATAATGATGACACCCGAGGGGCCCGCTTTCGTCCCGGTCCCGTCAGTCTACCGCCAGCTCTCGGTCCTGCTAAGGGCGGGGATGCACGGAGAGACGTCTCCGAACAAAAGGATGGCTTACGTAAAAATGCTGACGGAATTCAACCGTTTGGCGGAGGGCAAAGCGCCGCAGGCCGACACGCTGCTTAATTTCCCGATGGAGAAAATAGAGACTCTGTCATGGAAATGACAAAATGAACTGTGAATAAAAAGACATTTGGATAATATCCTGTAATAAGACAGGTTTAAAGTATTTAACAGGGACTGCCCGGCGCCGCGCAGCAACATTCTCTCCCCTCCGCGGCAGGAGCGAGCATACGCGGACGACAGAAGAACGGCAGCATATACCCCCTTTACCTTTTTGTCCGGTAAAGGGGGTACGTGCCGTTTATGCTTGTTTTTATTATATTTCCCGCGTCAGATGCCGCTTTAGTATTTAAGTCCGAATATCGGGTGGAATATCCTTTCGTCATGCAGGAAGTTCGCCTGCTCTTCAAAAGAACGCTTCGCTTCGGCGCCTAAAGATACGGCAAGAGATGAAGTCAGCACATGTACAAGGAATATCGGCCCTATGATGCTGCTGCCGAATGTGGGGCTGTTGGCGGAAACGCTGAGCTGCAGTTCGGCAAAACGGCAGACCGGGGCGGCCGCGCTGTCCGTCATCGTAATGACTTTAGCACCGTTTTTGTGCGCTATCTCGACAGCCTCCGTGACTTCCACGGCATAGCTCGGCAGCTCGCAGACTATAACCACGTCGCCCTCTCTTACGGCACGCACCTGCTCCCAGAGCGAAAGGCCTCCCCTGCGGCAGAGGACGGCGCGGCAGCCCATTACAGCAAGACGTATCTGCATCAGCTCCATCACAAGAGAAGAGATGCCCCAGCCTATGCAGTAGATGTTGTTAGCGCCTTTGATCAGTTCGTTGAAACGCTCCGTATCGTTTGGCGACATCTGGGCCATCGTGTCGTCAAGATTGGCATGTTCAGCCTTGAAGACGCTTTCCGGAAAAGAATCATTTGAATTGACAGCCCTGGCAAGAAGGGCGGCCGGATTGATCTGCTCAAGAATCGTCTTCTGCATGCATGCCTTGAGCTCGGCATATCCCGTAAAACCGAGCATCTGCGCCACGCGCACCAGCTGCGCTTTTGATACTTTAAGTTCGTCCGCTATATCGCCTATCGAACGGAATGACGCTTCGCGCATGTTCGTGAGAAGGTACTCCGCCACACGGCGGGCTTTATTCGGCATCGTATGAGATTTTTCCATCAGGACGGCCTGGAGCTGCGTACTGTCCATCTTATCCATCTATATACACTCCCCGGTTATTTTTCGTTCTTAAAAAAACATTATCCGAATTTTAGTTATTTTTTACTGATATGTCAAATACTGACAACATATTTTATGCAAGTTTAGAAAATATGTTAGAAAACTGCAGCTATCCATGGACATATGGCACAAATACCGTCTGTCTCATCTGCGCAGATCAGAGCGGGTCCCATTCCCCCTCCTGGCGGCTGCGCATGATAGGACAGTCTACGACGCCCTCTTCCGCAGTGCGGAAACAGGCGTTGCATGAGATGCAGGCGGAAGGACGGGCGTCGTCTTCGGCCCACCGGTTTATAAGATCCGGCTCGGCAATGAACGGGCGGCATATTCCGAAAAGGTCGGCCGTGCCTTCTTCAAGCAGCGCGGCGATAACAGGCAGCGAGCGCAGACCGCCCGTCAGAAGTATCAGAGAGCTTTTGGGGGCTTTTGACTTTACGGCGGCTGCATAGCCGGCAAATGGGGCCTCGGAATCGCCTGCGGAAACGCCCACGACAGCGGGAACGTGCTGAGGATCTGAGTAAGCGGCTCCGGAGGATACTTCAAGCACATTTACGCCGCAGGACAGCATAGCAAGTGCCGCCTCGATGCCTTCATCCGGGCCGTAGCCCCCGGGCGCGCCTTCCGTCATGCTCAGCTTAAGCCATACCGAAAAGCCGTCGCCCGCGGCCCGCCTTACCGCTGCATACACTTCCCGCATCGCTCTCATCCTGTTTTCAAGCGCTCCGCCGTATTCATCGTTTCTTTTATTGAACAGCGGAGACATAAACTGTGTAAAGAGGCAGCCGTGAGCGGCGTGAATCTCCACGCCGTCCGCGCCTCCGGCTTTTGCTCTTTCCGCGGCATCTGCAAAGGCACTGCAGACTTTTCTTATATCTTCCTGCGTCATTGCAAGCGAATCTTTATCGCTTCCCGGAAACATCCCGCCGCTGGGAGAATACGCGGCTGCGGCATAAGACGCAGCGGCGCCGGCATGGCTCAGCTGTACTATCAGCTTTGAACCGGCGGCATGGACGGCGTCCGACAGTCTGCGCACCTCCGCTGTCGCGGCGTCGCTGTCGAGGCCCCACTGTCTTCCGAGTGCGCGCCCATCCGGACTTACGTACGCCGCCTCCGTTATCACGGCCGCGGCGCCGCCGGCGGCCGTCTCAACGAGACGCGACTGGAAAAGCGGCGTGGCGCGCCCCTCCGTGCTGCAGGCGCCAAGCCAGGCAGCAGCTCTGACAAAGCGGTTCCGCAGCGGGAAAACATCGTTCTCAAAGGGCATGAACAGTTTTATTATTTTTTCGCGATCGTTTATTTCTTTCATATAAAACACCCTTTACATGTTATCAGTATTTTGGTGCACGGTCTCAGTCTTCAAATATAATGCGTCTGCCGGCCTCATTTTCGGTTATCCCGGCGTACGCGGCAAGGCGCCTGACGCCGAAACGCCCGTGCCCTGTAAATCTGGATACGAAACGGCGCGGCGCACGCCATGGCCCGTCATGCGAACATCTGACGAGCCTTCTTGCCTCCGCATCCGCAAGAATCAGTTCGCCGAGAGCGGGGTGATGCGGCCCCGCTATGACCTCAGCCGCAAGGGATTCTGTTTCCTGCAGCCCGATTCTTATCGGCACAAAGCCCAGTTCCGCAGCCCTGTCGATGAACTCGCCGCCCCAAAGCGCTGCTTCAAAAACAGAAAGCGGCGCGTAGCGTCCGCTGCGCCACATACGCTCAAGCTCTGTGCCTGTTATCACGAGACACGGATATAGCCGCAGATCCCATTTGTCATTTTTTTTAACCGCGGCAAGTTTTTCCATGTCGTTCAGGCTGCTTGCGCGGCTCTGTCCCGGCAGGCCGATCATCATTTGCACCCCCACCGGCAGGGAATCACGCATCATTACGGCTATATCGTCCAGAATCTTATCAGGATCGGCCTCTCGGCGGCATGACGCAAGGACCGCTGGGTCAAGAGAAGGTATGCCGAGCTCTATGCGCGAGACGGGGTAGCTTTTTATAAGAGCTCTCATTTCATCGTCGCTCAGATCCCCGGGGTATGTGGAAAAGCGTATCGTGCTGCCCGAAGGGGCGGCCTCTGCGACAGCATCCAGGTATTCTTTGACGGTTTCTTTAGGGAAACGGCAGAAAGAACCGCCGAAATAGCATATCTCGCGCGGCTCGGCAAGCTTTTTCAGCACAAGCCTGACGTCATTGGGAGACGGCACCGAAACGGCTCCGGTTATAGCCCTCTGGTTGCAGTAGACGCACTGCCCGCGGCATCCGGCGAAAGGCAGAAAAAACGGAAATTTTTTCAGCATCGTAAGGCCCCTGCGGGGGCTGCTAATTCCAGTCGCAATACTGGTTTTCCTCCCATTCCGGCCATGCTGCGGCCCATGCGAAAGTATCCGCTCTGTTTTCAAAGCTTTCCATAGAAAAGAGCGTATTCTGCCAGAAACGTTCGCCTTTCGTATTGTAAAGAATGTGATACAGTTCGTGAAAAACCGCAAAGCGATGCCAGAACGGGGAAAGAGACGCGTTTACTATTATCCGGCCGCGTTCGCCGCGAACGACATGTATACCCCAGACCCCGGAAGGGAGATCTTCGTTCTTTATTTCCAGAGTCAATCCCGTAAGCTCCTCGGCTCTGACAAGAATGTCAAATTCATCAAGACGGCGCCACTGCCTGCTTTCCGCGCTTGCCCATTCGGGGATGCGCTCAGGCGGAGAAGGGTAATCCTGCATCGGTCCGTCAGCTTTATCCGATTCGCGGCAGGCTTCTTCAGCGGTGCAGTTCAGCGCTCTTCTCCAGCGGCGTCTTCTTCGTCCCAGTCGTCCAGCGCCGCCTGCACTACGCGGTATACCCTGCGAAGCTCTTTTTCGGACAGCTTCTTGCTGCGGTACCAGATTTCGAGCTCGCCGCTGTCAAGCATCGTTTCAAGCTGTACCCGCGCCGGTTTTTCCTTCGTGTTTGAGAAATCCGCGAGCAGGTCGTTCAATTCGACGTCAAGAGCCGGAGCAAGCCTCTGGAGCAGCTTCATCGACGGCAGTCTGCGGTTGCTTTCGAGCGCCTGCACGTAAATACGGCTCACTTCAACCTTGTCGGCAAGTTTCTGCTGAGTGAGATGCTGCGCTCTGCGAAGAGATTTTATTCTGTTTCCGAGGCTCATTCTTCAACATCCTTTCAAACTGTATGATTCAGGTATACGCGAATCATCCTGTTATAATATTATAACAATATAATGATTATGACAACTGACAGACTATATTTTTTCAGACATATACAGAAAATATGTGCAGCTCAGAAGGTCTGCCGCCCCGCCGGGGCTCACCCTGAGCGGCATGAAGCTCCTTTCCAGCTCGTAGAGCGGGGCATAATCGGGGTGCAGCGGATCGAAGCGCTTCTGCGTTTCGGCAACGGCAGAGGGATATATATTCTTCCAGTAGTCAAAACCGGAACGGTGGATCACATTGCTGTCTGAACAGACGAGCATGATAGCAAGCAGTGCGGCAATGCCCGCGTCGTTTTCAGAGGCGCCGGCCTCTATCGCGCGCCGCAGTACAGGCAGCCCGCAGCGCGTTACTGAAGGAAAAGCTGCCTCGGCTTCTCCGCGTATCCCGGTCACCCCATGCTCTAAAAACAGTTTCTCTCCGTTGCTC
>JAFYJW010000015.1 GCA_017537925.1 Synergistes sp.
AGGATGTCGGGGCACTGTTTGGCGATGTTGGTAAGGTCGTAGAGGGGCGAGGCCTGGGACTCGGCGCAGAACCCGCCGCCGTGAATCCACACCATGACCGGCTTTTTGCTGTCGGTGCAGTTGGTATTGCGATATACGTTCAGCACAAGGCAGTCCTCGCCGAACTCCGCCGTTCCCATCGAGTCGTTAAGGGGCCCAATCGGAACGTGGCCGGGATTTATCGCTTCGTACACGCCGTCATCGTCTGCGGCAGGAAGTGCCTTCTGCCAACGAAGCTTCCCCACCGGCTGAGTTGCGTAGGGGATGCCCTTCCAGATAATCAGTTCGTCTGTCTGTTTGCCGACGAAGGTGCCGTTGTTGCACTTCACTGCATGGGCCTCGTCGCAGTCTCCCGTGATTTCGCTGTTCAGGTACTCGTAATGCTCGAATTTGACTAAATCCCTGAACTCTCTTTTCATGTCACTCATTATTTTGTTCTCCTATATTATTAGTTTTTAATATTTAATGCGCGGCTAAATTTCATTTCGTTAATATAGCCCAGTATCATACACCCAGTTGCCGCTCACCATGGTACGTAATACCTTGGTATCGGCAATGTGCTCCGGGTCGCAGGCGGTGATGTCCTCTGCCAGCACCACCAGGTCGGCCTCTTTGCCTGCTGTGATGCTGCCCAGGCGGTCTTCACACAGCAGCTGATAGGCCTCGTTCAAGGTGGTGGCCTCGATCATCTGCACCACCGTAACCCTTTCGGCGGGCCAATGCAGGGTTTCCGGCTGGCCGGGAACATGGCGAGTAACGCCTTTCTGTATGCCTGTGAGCGGATAAGCCGGATTCTCAACGGGAAAGTCGCTGGCCGATGTCACTACTACGCCGGCATCGAAGAAGGATTTCATAGGCAATTGGGCCTCGGCACGTTCCTTTCCCAGAATCGCCGCCATCATATCGAAGTAGCCGTTGTCCATACTGAACCAGTGCGGGTCAGTGACGGCAATCACTCCCAGTTTAGCCATACGGGGAATGTCCGCCGGATCCACCAACTGCAGGTGCGTGACGGCATCCCTGTAGTCGTGCGGTCCGGTCTGCTCCAGTGCTTTCTCCATGGCATCCAGGGTAAAGGCCAGCGCTCCGTCGGCCATGGTATGGGCGTGCACGGTAAAACCTAATTCATGGGAGCGTCTGAAAACGGCTGTGAGGGTTTCCAGGTTGAAACGAAGCTGCCCGCGGTGCTGATGTTCCCGGGACCATGGATCGCTGTAAGGCTCTTTTACATAGGCGGTCGCGGGCGGTATGCCGATGGTTCCGTCCACCTGAACTTTGATATTGCTGAGTTCAAACATGGGGCCTCTGGTTCGCTCCCTGAGCGCTGCCGCATGTTCTATCTCAGCCATAGTATCATGCCCCTCAGCCTGGAAAACCTGGTAAGCAGCATAGATATGCATGCGCAGCTTCCCTTCCATGTCCAGCTGGTGACAGGCTTCCGCCGCGTTGTCGGTGGAGTCCCAGTTGATAATGGGATCCAGGATCAGGGTCTCTCCGTGGGCCAGGTATTCTTTCTGAAAATACAGGACAGCTTCCTTGTACTGCTCTACGGAGAAAACGGTGAGCGGTTTCAGCAGGTCCATGGCGCCTTCGCGGAAATAGCCAACGGGGTTCCCCTCCGCGTCCCTGACGATGATACCGTCGCTCACATCCGGCGTGTTCTTATCAATGCCCAGACGGTCCATGGCGGCATGGTTCACCCAGTAGGAGTGGTGGCCGATGTCGGCCAGAACAATGGGCCTGTCCGTGAGGCCTTCCAGCATATCGGCGGTAAACTCCCCGGTGGGCATAAAACCTGCTCCCTGGATAACCTCCAGTTCCGGATGCTTGTCCGCAAACTCCCTTATGGCTTTCAGTTGTTCTTCCCGGGTACCGTTGGGATCCAGGTGCACCGTGAAAAGCGTCTCGGTACCTCCGGGAGCGATATGACCATGTCCTTCTCCGAAGCCCGGCAGGATGAACTTGCCGCCAAGGTCGGTGACGTCGCCTTCATAATTGGCGATGCCGGCTTCATCGCCCACATAGACGAACTTGCCGTCCTTTACAACAAGGGCGGTCGCCAGGGGGTTATTCTTGTCTGAAGTATAGATTTTTGCGTTTTTTATGATTTTATCAGCTTTCATGATACTTCTCCCATTAAAGCATGTAATACCTGGTGAGGAAATAACTCTTGTCCCAATCCACGATCTTGACCTCGGACTCCTTGGCCGGATGGATGTCGAACTCGTCCAGGACCATTACCTTCTTGTCCTTGAGGTCATACAACGGCCAGTCCTTTGCTTTACCGTCGGGAGAGATGTCTGCGGCGAGCGACGGGTTGCCGGTCTTGGCGAACTGAATCCACATCTTGCGCATGGTCTTTGAGAAGACGGCATCATACGGCCGTTCTTGAATCATTTCCAGATGATTGAATACGATGGGGACCTCCTCGAAATGTGCACTTTTCCGTATCGGATCGGAAGATTCCACCCTGTAAAAATAGGTGTAGGATTTGCCGCCGCCCATGGTCTGGCACTCGGACATCCTGATAGCGCCCTCGATAAACCAGCTGTGGCCGAACAGGCGGCTGTCCGGTTCCCAGTCCTCTGCCGCGCCCTCCCTGCAGAAGCTGTCTATCTTAGCTTTCTCTTCATCCGTCAGCAGCTCGGCATATTTGTGCGTCTTGCGTTCAGCGGCCCATGCTTTGAATCCTTCCACAGTCCAGTCAGCCACGAAGCAGTTCATTTCGTCCTTGTTGCAGCCCTGGAGGAAGGTTATATCCCTGGCTGCGCCGCCGGCGTATGCCGCCCATGGATCCAACGGGAGGATGTGTCCGTCCCTTACAGGGAAGACGCGCAGTGTGACGGTCTTTGCCGCAGTATCGATCAGCGTCCGGGCATCCAGCTTCATCAGGTCGGCAACGGTCTTGCAGCCGAGGGCCGCCATCAGGTCATTCGTGGCGGCGATGCTCTCTTCCAGAGAATTGGTCTGACACGGTGCGCCGCTTTGCGCAATCACTTTCTTGAAATACTGCCGGGAGCCTTTGATGAGCGGCTGCATGGTCACGCTTGCGGCACCGGCGGATTCACCCCAGATGGTGACGTTATCCGGGTCTCCGCCGAAGGCTGCGATATTCTCATGAACCCATTTCAGCGCCATCTTCTGGTCCAGCAGCGCCAGGTTCTGAGCATCCGGATAGTCCCTGCCGTCCGGGAGATGTGACAGATGAAGGAGACCAAGGACGCTGAGCCTGTATGCGACGGTAACGAAGACCATGTCCGGATTCTCTTTTGCAAGAGCAGTGCAGTCGAACAGGTCAAGACCTGTTCCGCCTGCCACAAAAGCACCGCCATGGATCCACACCATGACCGGTTTTTTCTCTGCTGATGCATCGTCGCTCTTCCATACGTTCAGATAGAGGCAGTTTTCTCCCTGATGCTCGATGATCTCCTTATCCTGGCAGGAGGCTTTTCCATAGTTATAGGCCTCATATACACCGTCGTCCGGGACGTAGTCCTCCGGCGCCTTCCAGCGAAAGCTGCCGACAGGCTGTTCTCCCACAAAGGGAATGCCCTTGTAGCTAATGACGTTCTCAGTCTTCCTGCCGACGAAAGTTCCGTTAATGCACTTTACTGCCAGCGACTTATCATAATTGCCGTCTGTGATCTTTTTGTTCTCTTTCTGTTCGCTCATAGTTTTCCTTCTCCTTATTTCTTAACAGATTTATCATAACCGGGCGGATGGTTTTCACTGCAGCGGTGTTAACGGATATATGACGGTAACGATGAAGATGTTGGCTGCAAGGATGATGAAGTTCATCGGCAGGCCGATGCGCATGAAGTCGCTGAACCGGTAGCCGCCGGGGGCATATACCAGCATGTGCGTGGGCGATCCGATGGGCGTGGCAAAGCTGCTGCTTACGCTAATCATCAGCGCGATGAGGAAAGGATATGGGTCGCAGCCCAATTTCTCTGCCGCCTCGTACATGATAGGAAAGAACATGGCTCCCGCTGCAGTATTGGAGATGAACTCGGTAGCGAAGGTAGCGACCAGACAGATGGCGGTCATCACCACGATCGGATTGGTCCCGCAAACATTGAGGATGCCGTTGGCCAATCGCTCGGCGATGCCAGTATTCTGAATGGCGAGGCCGAGGACGGCACTGCCGGCGAAGACCATCAGGATATCCCAGTTGATGGCCCGCATGGCCTGATCCATGCTGCAGCAGCGGCAGATGAGCATGGCGGCGGCTGCGAGGAAGGCACACTGCAGCAGCGGCAGGACTTTGAGTGCCGAGAGTACTACCATGGCAATCATGATGACGGTTGAGACGATCGTGCCGTAGCCGATGTTGGGTACGGCATCGGAGTCAAAGAAATGGAGGTCTCTCTCCATGAAAGAAGTGTTGACGTTGATATGCTTCGGACATATCAGCAGCAGCGTGTCGCCGGCCCGCAGCACCACGTTTCGCGGCGCCTGGTTGATGCGCTCGCCGCGTCGGGCTACAGCCGCCAACATCACATTGTTGTCCTTCTCAAACGAACTGCCGCCGATGGTCTTCCCTATCAGACTGCTGCCGAAGTTGACGTATGCCGTGTGCAATTGGAAACTATCGTCTATCTCGTCGTAGGAAAAGACCTGGTGGTCGGCGCTCACCAGCTGGTGGGTATACGCCGCCTCGATTAGCTCGTCTATCTGGCCGGCGTAGACGAGATGGTCACCGCTCATGATGGGTTCGTCCTCCGTGACTGGCAACGGGGAATCGCCGTAGTGATACATCTCTATCAGACTGCCGCCTTTGACATGGAAGAGTCCGGCCTCGCCCAGTGTCTTGCCGATATAAGGATTGTCCGGCGGAACCTGCAATTCCACGGTGTAGTCGCTCGTCGATTCGAAAGCGCTCTCGGGAACTTTGCGGTCGGGCAGCAGTCTGCGCATGGCAATGACCGACAGCACGCCGACGGCCAGACAGAACAGTCCGGGGACGGTCGTGGCCAGGATATTCATGGCCACGCCCGTCTTTTCCTCGTAGAGTCCGCTGATGATCAGGTTCGGCGGGGTGCCGATGAGGGTACACACGCCGCCCATGCCCGAAGCGTAGCTCAATGGAATCAGCAGCTTTGAGGGCGACACATTCAGCTTCTTAGCCCACATCCTGACGATGTTGACGAAGAGCGACACGACCGTTGTGTTGCTCAGAAACGAACTGAGCACAGCTACAGGTATCATCAGCCGCACCACTGCCTTCGGGTAACTGCCGGGCGTGCCGAGCAGGAACCTCACAATACAATGCAGCACACCTGTATGCATCAGGCCTGCTACGACCACAAAGAGCACTCCGACGGTTACGACCGAGGTGCTGCTGAAGCCCGAGAAGGCTTCCTTTGCATCGAGAACGCCTGTGACATAGAGTACGCCGATGGCGCCGAGGAAAACAATGTCGCTGCGCCACCTGGTGAACAGCAGCACAGTAAACATCGAAAATACCGTCACGATAGTTATCCATGCATGGAGACTAAAGCCCCAAAATTCAATCGTTTCCATAATTTTATGTGTTCTCCGTACTCAGTAGATAAAATACTTTGTCAGCGGATATGTTCTCTCCCTTACAATGCTGTTCACGTCTTTTGAATCGCTCATGGTTTCGAGCCTCTATTTGTTATTTTCTATGCGACATATAGGCAGCGATGCGCTTGGCCACGTTGTCCTTGATGTTGTTGTAGAAGAACGCGTAGTCTTCACCGTGACGGCCATCGGGTCCGAAGAACTCGGCGGCCACCTTTTTGTTTTCCTCCGGCATCGCCTCGGGTTGGGCGTGTGTCACCACCACGCCGCGGTCGGGGAAGACCTGGGCGTCTGCGCCGATATCCTGAATCTCCAGCTCGCCGGTTTTATCGTTCGGCCAGAGTGACCCCAAGTTCTCGTTCGCCGGAGCGTAGGTATTGTCCAGTTTCCAGTTCAGCGGGTTGATGCTGATGGCGCCGGGCTGCAGCACGGCGGTCCTGGCGTTTACTTCCCTGTTCCCGGGGCCCTCGGTGTTCCATGTGATGATAACGCCCGTGTCGCACTCGCCCGTCGCAAACTTCATGTGCGGATAGGTCTTGAACTCGTCCTTCGTGAAGGAATAGCCGATCGGGTAGGCCGCGACCATGCGCTTGTAGTAGTCGGGATGCTCCGCGAAGTAGTTTTTAAGCAGCATCTTGATGATTGCCGAACCCTGACTGTGGCCCGCTATGATGAACGGGCGGCCGTTGTTGTAGTGCTCGAAATAGTAGTCCAGCGCAGCAACGATGTCGTTATATGGCATACCGGCGATGGCCGCGTCGAAAATCCCGTCCCTCTTCCAGACAACACCGGCATACCGCAGACCCACCTGGCGGTAGTACGGCATGAACACGTTGGTAGATTCGGCGTATGCAGATGCGTGCAGGAGATATTCGCCCGCAGCGCCTTCCAGCATCTCGACATTGTCCATGTCGGCATAATCGGGATCGCCCGCTGCCATGCTCCCCATGATGTACTCGGTGGCGTAAACGTAGAACGTGTCGACGTCTTTGGTAATCTCAGGGATCTGGTACCAGCTTTCCTTCCTGGAATAGTCGATTGAATTCATCTTCTTTCCGCCGAAATATACCATGGTGGGCTTGTTGCAGCTGAATCCTTCATGCTCTGCTGTCAGCAGGTCGTTGTCGAACACCAAGAAGTCAGCGTCCTTGCCGGCCTCGATGGAGCCTTTTTTCGCTTCGATGCCTAACTGTTTCGCGCCGTTGATGGTAAAGCCAATCAGCATCTCTTCAATGCTCATTCTCTCGTCTACAGGAGGAAATACTTCATTGAATCTGTTAAATTCGTAATTTTTGGTCTTTTCGGTGATCAAACGCGTCATTCCGACTTCCATGCCGAGATACGGGTTCCAGGTCATAAAGTCACCGAAGACGATGTTGTCGCTTGAAAATGCCACCGTCGCGCCGCTGTCCCAAACCGTTTTGCAGCGAAACTGCTTCTTGGAGCGTTCCTCACCAAGCCATGCAGCACTGACTCTGGTGTCTCCGGCATGCCAATGCGGTGTAAAGTTTGCAAACACGCCAAGCTTGGCAAAACGACCCAGATCATCGTCGCACTCAATTTCAAGATGGGCGCAGGTGACTCTCACATGCAGGTCATCTCCCATTTCCTTTTTTGCCATCTCTACGCCATCCAGTACGGTACGCGACGCACGCTCGCCGACGGTGTGAAGGTGAAGGTCAAGATTCGCTTCATTAAGCTCCTTCAAAAGCTTCGCAATGCCCTCGGCGGAGAAAGCGGTAGACCCCGTCGTATGGACATCCACGTATGGCGTGACCATGGCTGCGGTGTGGATCTTCTGGGTACCGTCCATGAAAATCTTCATGGTATGGACCTTCACGTGCTCGGTGTTATACTCACGCTGCATGCGCTTGAGCTCCTTCAGCCCTTCCTCTGCATCCCGCTCTGCGTTGACCACAAGGCAGCCGTCGACATAAACGGGCAGTTTTCCCTGCTTGTCTAATTCGCACAGACGCTTATAAACCTTCTCGTGGAACTTCATATCACCGGGAAGTCCCGCATCAAATACCGCAGAAACTCCGTGTTCGACTGAAAAATCGATCCAACGTTGAAGCGCTGCATCAACCTGCTCATCGGTGAGCTGCATTCCATTGTCTAAAATGACCTTGACTTCCGTTGCGCCTTCATACATGTTTCCGGTCACATGGCCGTCCTTACGCACGTAAAAGGCAAGTCCTGGGATGGGGTCCGGTGTTTCGTCTGTAATGCCGTGCTTCTGAAGGATCTTTGAGTTGACCCAGATGCTGTGTCCTTCGCCTTCCTGAATCTGAAGCTCGGCATCGGGGCAGATGGCGTCAAGCTCTTCTTTTACGATATCCTCACCTTTGAGGAACCTTTTCTCCATTACGAATCTGTAACGCTTCTGACCGGGATGTGCTTTGATAAACTTCGCCATCATGGCAAATGCTTCCTGTTTGCCGTCGGGCTCAAGGCGTTCATCGATCACTGCATACTCAAAACCCACGGGGATGGTCACATGCACATGGCTGTCGATGATGCCGGGCATGATGAATTTGCCGCCGAGGTCTGTGACCTTACCTTCGTAAGCCGAAAGGCCGGCCTCGCCGCCGACATAGACGAATTTGCCGTCCTTCACCGCAAGCGCGGTGGCCTGCGGGTTGTTCTTGTCAGATGTAAAAATCTTCGCGTTTTTGATGATTTGATCTGCTTTCATGATGTTTTCTCCTTTATTTATTTGTTTTTAAATGCAATTTTAGTATTGATACTTTCTTCGCAGCGCAGCCATAAATATGCTTCCGACGACAGCTGCCGTCAATTCGGCGAAAACAATGGCATACCAGATGCCGTCAACGCCAAACAGCAGCGGCAGCAGCACCACAGCCCCAAGCTCAAACACAAACGTCCGCAAGAAGGATATCAGTGCCGATACCTGCCCGTTGTTCAGAGCGGTAAAGAAGGCCGAGCCGAAAATTGCCAACCCCGTGAAAAGGTATGCGACAGAGATAATCCGAAACGCGTGTACGGCACCCGGGAGCAGCTTCGGTGCGTCTTGCAGAAACAAGGCGGAAAACGGATAGGCAAGCGCTTCAGAAAGGACAAACATTGCAGCGGATACAATTCCGATGAGAGTCAGAGTCCTTTTTCGCAGGTTCCGGAGTTCTCTGTGATTCCCGGCGCCGTAATGATAGCTGAATACCGATCCTATCCCATTGGAATACCCTACAAATATGGCAGTGAAGATCAGGCTGACATACATCAGCACGCCATAAATGATTACGCCGTCTTCCCCCGCATACTTAAGCAGCTGTATGTTGTAGATGACCGCCACAATGGACCAGGCGGCTTCAGCCATGAATTCCGAGGACCCGTTGGTCATGCTTTTGACGAGCGCCATGCCGTCCCATACAGGCTTTACCAGCCTCAGAAGACTGTCATTCTTTCGCATGAAATAAATGAGAGGAAACACGCCGCCCACAATCTGGCTCAGGGCTGAAGCGGCTGCCGCGCCTGCAAGTCCCCAATGGAAACCGATAATAAAAAGCGCATCGAATGCAATGTTGCTCAGTCCTGCGAGCACTGTGACAGCAAGTCCCAGACCGGGTTTTTCAGCAGTGACAAAGAAAAGCTGGAACTCATACACCCATATCCATGCGGTCAGCGCCAGAATAAAGATCCTTCCGTACAGCACGCTGTCTTCAAGGAGCTTCCCCACTGCTCCCAGCATGGCTGCGATTTGAGGCATAAAGATAAAACCCGAAACCGTCATCAAAGCACCCAGGCAAGCAGCCACCAGCACGATCAGTGAAAACAGACGATTTGCTTGATCCGGCTTCTTTTCCCCCAGCGTCTTGGCAATCAGCGCACTGCCTCCCACACCGAACATATAGCCGATGGTCCCGAGGATATTCAGTACAGGCATGATCAGGTTGACCGCTGCAAATTCCGTCTTGCCCACATAATTAGCGACGAAATATCCGTCCGCAACGATGTACAGGGAAGCGAATATGTTCATCACAATGGATGGCAGCGTAAACCGCAGCAGCTTACTGTAGGTAAAATGCTCTGATAAATGGATCCGTGATTTCATCTCTTACTCTCAAATAGAGAATACTCTCTTTCCCTCAAAGTAAGTTGCGGCAGCCCTGGCCGTGTGAATCTCGGTCACAGGGCAGGAGAGCACGTCCTTGTCGACGAGGAGGAAATCCGCGTATTTGCCTTCGCTGATGCTGCCCCTTTCATTCTCGATGAGCATCTGTTTGGCGACGTTGATGGTCAAAGAGGCGATGGCCTGCTCGCGGGTCAGGAGCTCTTCAGACCACCATGGTGCGCCATTCTCGCCATGAAGCACGCCTGTCACAGCAATCTCCATAATGCCGAACGGGTCGTCAGGACTGCCGCTCAATGCCGGGAAGTCTGAGTGGGATGTCACATGGATGCCGTTATCGAAGAAGGATCTCATCGGATATGACTTGTCCTCCACACCTGCAGGAGCCAGGCCATGCTCACGGATAAAATCAGCTGCATTCGAGGGGCAATGATGCCATAGCATACCTGAGGTGACATACATATTATGGTCTGCCATACGCTGATAATCCTCCGTATTGACGTTGCGGACGTGCACCAGTGTATTGCGCATCTCGTCCTTTCCGCCGTCCGCGTATGCGCTGACCACAGAATTGACGGCCTTGTTCCCCATGGTGTGGATATGCATTGTCATGCCATTAGCATTTGTCTTGCGCGTGATGTCTGTCAGTTCATCTTCCGTCCAGTTGGCGAGGCCCTGGTGCCCGTCGGGATAGAGCGGATCCACATATCCGGTACCGCCTTCCACTGTGCCGTCCATGAAGAGTTTGAGCCAGTTCGTCTTGACATGTGTGCTGGCGTACTTCTGGACGTCGGCGGCTTTTTTCAAAGCCTCATCCACATTCATCCAGCTTTCAACTTCGTAGGTCAGGCCAAGAACGAAGTTCATGTCACCGGAGCGGTCCAACTGGCGGGCGGCCTTAAAGAAATTGTCGTTATAGAAATAGTTTCCCCAGCCGTCGATATACATGGTGTAACCCTCTGACAGTAAATGCTCCTGAATCTTCCGGACGACCACTTTTGCTATGTCAACGGGATAGAGGTTCTCGTTGTCCAGGAAGGAACGGGTGTAAGTGCCGGCCTGTTCTTTCAGGAAACCGGCAGGCGTGCCGTCGGGCCCCATCACTATCTCGCCGCCGCGGATATCCTTGTCCTTTTTAAGCACAGTGCCGTCGGCCTTCATAATGCCTGCCTTTACCAGACAAATGGTATTCGCTAAGCCCTTGTGACCTTCATCATCTGCAAAGTAAATCGGAATGTCGCTGCATATGGCATCCAGCTGTTGACGGGTAGGCATATTCTCCATGAAAGTGATGTAATTCCAGCCGAAGCCAAATATGGCCGTCGCCCCTGTTTCCTTAGCCTTCCTGACTGCGGCGGGAACAACTTCTTTAAGAAACGTTTCCGGGTCTTTCCCAAAGGCTACAGCCCCCACTATAGGCAGGGCGACGCCTATCGAATAATGGGCGTGACCGTTGCCGCAGGAGGGCATCACAAGACCCTTTCCCGAATGATCCAGGACCTCGGTCCTGCCTGCTTCAATAAATGCTTCGGCTCCTTTCCTGCCGCCTACATAGACGTACCTGCCGTCTTTAACGGCAAACGCTTCCGCGATCCGGCCGTTTTCGGAAGTAAATATCTTCCCGCAGACCACAAGGTCGGCGCCGGTTTTTTCAAAAGTGCTGCGGTTATTCATTGTTTTATTCTCCATATCAATATAGTTTTTAAATGCAATACATCATGTGACGCATTGCAGCTGAACCATCCATGTCCTGCCGTGAGCAAGTCGCTGTCGAATACCATCTTTGATGCTCATTTTCTGTTTCGCAGGAGAAAATGACACATTGGATTTATCTAATTCGGCGCTCCTGGTCTTTCCGGTGATTCAGCGTGACATTCAGACTTCCATGTCAGGATCAGGGCTCCGGCTTGAAAAAACCATGCAGGCGACGGTAGCACCGGCCATATGATTCTGCCTTCATGGTCCTCATTTCCTAAGTTGCCATGTTTTTCATCATTCTACTCAAAATAATGTTAAAAGTCCGTTAAAATGAGAGAATTACAGGGGCTGCGTCACAAAAGAACAGCAGAGTTTTGCATGTGCAGCAGCCTTTTTCGCTGCACAAAAAATGGGCAGTCTGCCCATTGCGGACTGCCCAAAAATATGCAGATAAATTATTTTTACCATCTTGTCAAATACTGTTGTTATTCGACAGCTTTTTCTCCCGTGCCCATTCATATTGTGACATATAAGCGCCCTTATACAGATTTAAGGCGCCTGATTTTCCATCCATATAGTCAAAATAGTCGCACCTGACTTCTTTTCTGTTTATTCCAAGCACTCCCCATCCTGTGACCAGAATAGCTTCTTGGCCGATATCGCGAAGAACTCTCTTGAGGTCTTTTTTTGCAACACGAAGATAAGAATCGGAGCTGCCACGGAATATAGCGTTGCTGATTTCAGAGGAAGGACAGAGAGCACCCTCTTTATTTACCAGATAAGCCAAAAGTTCTTTGGAACGTTTTGTAAGCGATGTGAGAGGTTCTCCGTCATAAAAGACTTCAAAATAGCCAAAGCATTGGATATATAATCCCCTGTCCGTACCCTTGTATACGGGAGTATGACGAAGCTGTGATAAAGCATGTTCTATTTTTTCCGCCGTGACAGGCTTCATAAGATAGTCGCTTGCGCCTATTTCAAAAGCCTGAGGGGCATAATCGCTGTATCCGGTGCAAAAAACTATGTCACAGTGCGGATATGCGGCTTTGATACGTTTTGCCAGATCGACTCCCGTCATATCCCCGATTGCGATATCCAAAAAGGCGATATCGACCGCCTCCTGTGATAAAGCAGCAAGAGCATCATCGGCGTTGTCAAAAGCCGCGATTTCCGCTTCCGGTAATGCCTCACGAATTCTATTGGTCAATTGCCTTAACAGTCTGATCTCATCTTCTACAGCAAGTACTCTCATTTTCCACATCTTTCAAACATACACTAAGGTCGTTCATTCTTCCTGAATCGTTTTATTCACGTCTTTTTCGATCTCTGAGTACAGCTTTTCAACGTCGCTCTCCGTGTAATTCGGAGATGCATAGCTTTCGGAGAAAACGACTTTGATGCTTGCCAGCCGTCCGGCCAGCCTCCTGTTCCGGCGAAGGTCATGCCCTGTCAGGAAGATATAGTCGCATAGGGTTTCCCCCATAAACCAGAACAATATGAAGAACAGCTCACGCGGTTCTTCCGCCAGGACCTGTGTCAGCCACAGTAAAACTCCTGAGATGATAAGGCCGAAAAACATACCGAAAAATATCCGCTTATGTTTTTTCTCTTCCTTTTCAACGATTCCCAGTTCATATGCAAATTGGTCAAGGATTACATCTTCAATGGTCTTTTTCTCCTCCTGCGACAGGCAGTTCCCGATGATATTCAGGACAAGAGGATACTCAGGCGGAGTCACTTCCGCAGCGGATTTGAGATAATCAACAAAGTCCGTATTCAGGGTCTCATAATCCTTCACGCTGTATGTACTGATCACATCATTGTAGTCGAAAATACGACATGGAAGCGTCGCGATCCCATTCCTGATATAATCCCGTTTTATTCGATAATCGAGATTTCCCTTCCTTGATTCAAACAGCTTTAGAGTATTGCGGCTGACCATATTGTTTCCCCCAAATCAACAACATTTCACATTTGTTTTATCATATAGTCGAATAAGCCTTTTATCTCTGACAGTCTGTTCTCTATCGCGCCGCACAGAAGCTTGTTGTCTGAAACGATGAGCGCCAGGGGAAATGGCTTCCAGTCAAAGGCATCGACGCCCTTGATCTCATTCGGATACAGCTGCAGGGCATTCCCGTTTATAAATTTGAAGAAAAGGCTCTGAAGTGTTTCGGACAGACCCGCATTCATCACGCTGCCGTACATCTGCAGTGCGTCGCTGTTTCCGAGCAATGCCGCCGCTGCATCTACCATGCCTGAACCCAGATTCTCGATCAGCGGTTTTTCATCCCAGTACATAAGATAAACCCTGTTTCCTCCCTCTGAAAGCTTCATTGCGCAGCGATAAATGCAAAGAGAGATCCATTGCTCGATTAACTTTGCTTTTGCTTCAAGTTCGCTCGCAGACACTGTCTGTGTCTCAATATACTCCTGTATTACGTTGCTTGCGGAAGCGTCTAAGTACTTTTGTATATCGGCCACAGCTATAGATATGTACTCTTCGTACTTCTCATTGCCGATAAAGGATCGTAATACCTTCATATCGTTACCCGGGAAGCCGATGATAAACTCGATGCCGGAAGCAGCTCCCTCTTTACAAGCAGTATAAATGTCAGCGGGAAGCCACGTTCCGTCACAGGTCGGCGCGCACATATTCTCCCAAAGCTTTTGCGCCGCATCCTTCAGCTCTTCTGTTTTCAGCTGCAGCAGTTCTTTTACTGTCGAGGTCTGAGTTTCCTTTAACAGTTTCCTTGCCAGAGCTCTGGAGGCCTCCGGCGTGTCAAATGCGTATACCGGGCTGCCGTTAAAAACAAAAGCTTTTGTAAACAGACCTTTTGCATGTCTGCTTGCCGCAAGCAGAATGATGGATGTTGCTCCGGACTCGAAGCCTAATACTGTGATCCGGTCGGGATCTCCCCCGAAAAACGCTATATTTTCTTTGATCCACTTTAACGCCGCGATCTGATCGAGCAGCCCGAGGTTTAATGCATCGGGACAGGCATCGCCGCCGGGAACCCCCGAAAAATCAATGAAACCAAAAATACCAAGACGGTAATTAAAGCTTACAAACACAATGTCCGGGTGATCAGTTACAAATTTGTCGCCGTATAACAGTGGATCAACTGAGCTTCCATAGGTAAAATCGCCGCTGTGGAACAACACAAGAACCGGCTTTTTGGATTCGGTCTTTTGAGCGCCGATACAGATATTTAAGTAAAGGCAGTCCTCGCTCTGCCTGTGCTTCTTTACGATCGACCCCTTGTGCTCGACCTGTATGGCCGAAGCACCAAAATTGGTCGCCTCAAATACGGCATCCGATGGCGGAAGGGGTTTTGGCGCCTTCCATCGCAGGTTCCCGATCGGCGGTTCTGCGTAGGGGATGCCCAGGTAATCAATCGTTTCCTTATTTTTTTCTCCAACATAGATACCCGTTCTTGTCTTTACCGCAAGGTCAGCATCGCAGGTACCGGAGATCGGACGATTCTGCCTGTTTGTTTCCTCAATGTCCTCTTTTTTTATATCGAACACATAACCTTTGCTTCCATCTCCATATAGTTTGCGGATCTTTCGGACACGGTATACACGTATTATCAGATTCACAATCAGACCGATAATGGGAAGTACGACAACATACGCGAACTCCTCCTCAAGGTATTCCAGCATGGACACGCCCATCCACCGGACGGAAAAATACTGAGCTGCCAGAAAAATGAGGAGGATAGCGGCAAATGTCATTATCCGGTTTCTTTTGCTTTTCTGTACGGCTTTGCTGAAAATGATCTTGCTGATGATCTCTTCAAGCGCGATTCCGAGGGCAAGGCACGCCGCCAGACACATAAGCTCCGACCAGCCCGAAAGCCTCGCAATCGTTTCTCCGAATCCGTAACCGAGGGCCGCAATAAAGGCAACCATAAAATCATCAACAGTAAACAACTTTTTCATTTTCCTGCTTCCCTGCGTTCATTATGAGATACTTTGGGAATTATACTAATAATACCGTTAAAAATCCGTTAAACAGTCATGATATTACAGCGTACGTTTAGGTATTTTTATGGTTACGGTCGTACCTTTCCCTGGAGCGCTTACAATATCGAGACTGCCGCCCACCATTTCCCGAATTCGATACCGGGTATTTTCTATGCCTAAATGCTGCCTGCCGTCATCAACAGCCTGTGAGGCGTCAAATCCCGCCCCGTTGTCAGAAACCGTAACGATATAGTACTGATCAGTATCAAACGAGCAGATTTTGACCGTTCCGCCCATCCTGGTCTTACAGATGCCGTGTCTTATGGCATTTTCAACCATCGGCTGCACCGACAGCGCCGGCACAGGGAACGCATCCCGTTTTATATCGTATTCAATGCTCAGCTTGTTTGGAAAACGAAGCGTCTCAAGCCAGGCATAGATTTTTATGTGGCGCAATTCCTTCGAAAATGAAATGGGATCGCTTTTATTTGCAAAACTGATATTTTCACGAAGATAATCTGAAAATGTATTGGTAGCCTTCGCGGCAAGCCCCGGATCCTCTTCGCACAGCGCCGCAATGACAGACAGGGAATTATACAGGAAATGAGGCTGCATTTGTGAGATCATGGCAGAAACCTGAAGCTCTATCTGTTCTTTCTCATGCCTTAAAACATTCTTTTCAAGCTCATCACTGGCGTTAAAAAAAATAAGACAGATCGGCAGCATGACTACGACGGTTAGCAGGCCCCAAACTGAAATACTCCTGCTCAAAACTTCCAGATTCAAAGACAGTACCGAAAACAGGACAGGAGAAAAAATACAGCATAAAAATGATAGTTTGCGAGTCCTGCTCAATTTTGAAAGGAGCGTGGCGGCAGACAATGAAATAAGGCAGAATAAATCTATGGTGATGCTGATATAATCCTCCACGCTGTTGGAATAAATACCGTCATTTGTGATAAGAAAAAGAACCGGTCTGTACAGATTGATAATAATGGCGCCGGTATAAATGATGACCCCTGCGGAAATTAGTAATGTAACGGTGCGGGTAATGGCCGACTCTTTAATAAACTGTTTCTGATAAAGCCAAATTGTCAAAAAAAGCAAGATGGAAAAAAAATAAGTCAAAGATGCTAACAGGGCTATCTGGCGAGAATGGCCGTGCAGCCCGTAAATACTGCTCACAAGAGCGGAAAAGAAAAGCGCAATAAAAACATTAAGGAGAAAGAGCATAAAATAACGCATAACTCCGGCAGTTTCTTTTTTTACGATCAAATACCCTGCCAGCAGTGTTAAAAAAACGAGGCAGAGAATATGGGCGATTTTGGATAAGCACATAGAACTATCCCTGAAAATACCGCTTTTTATCACCACAGCTATGCAGGACAGCGACAGTAAGCACATGACTCCAAGAGCACCCAAAAGGAACGCCCTGTAATTGTCTGTTACCAGATTTTTACGTATTTCACTTTTCTGCTTGAATTGCTCTTTTGCGATTGTATAACTTGACATTTTTACCCCCAAAAGATTACAAACATTTAAGACATTCAGACTGATACCGGTTTCTTGCTTACCTTTCCGAACAACAGCAATAAATACTGAATTGCGTTCAAAAACGGTTTCAGATTCTTATTTTATCAGTATTATGCCGTAAATATTATTTTTTAATAGGGATAAATTTTAGTTGGGGTTAGTCTTCTGCCTAACGATTCTGATATACTCCCTCAGTTCCTCCGGCAGGGGCTGTGTGAAGGACAGCCGTTCCCCGGTGCGGGGATGCCTGAAGGAAAGCTTCCATGAATGAAGGAAGAGACGTTCGGGGGGGAAGGGCGACGTTCTTGACGGGGCGTAGAGCCTGTCGCCGACGAGCGGGCAGCGGAGCGCCTGCATATGTACCCTTATCTGGTGTGTGCGGCCGCTGTGCAGCGTACAGCGGATAAAGGAAAAACCGCCATGGCTCCAGATTGTTTGATAATCTGTCCATGCCTCGCGGCCGTCTTCAACGCAGGCCATTCTCTGCCTGTTGTAAGGGTCTCGCCCTATCGGGAATTTCACGCTGCCGCACGGGGTTTTCGGCGTTCCGTAACAGAGCGCAAGATATTCCTTGTTTACGCGGCGTTCTTTGAAGTCTTTGAAGAGCCCTTCCTGCGCAAGGCCGTTTCTGGCAACGACCATAAGCCCGGAAGTCGTTGCGTCAAGCCTGTGGACTATGCCGGGGCGGCGCACGCCGTTTAACATGCCTATGTCCGGGTAGCGGAAAAGAAGGCCGTGCACGAGGGTGCTGCTCCAGTGCCCCGGAGCGGGATGCACTACGAGTCCTGCGGGCTTGTTTATGACTATCAGGTCTTTGTCTTCGTATACGGTCTCAAAGTCGATATCCTGCGGCTCAAGATCGAGAGTTTCGGGAGGCGGCACAGTGACGGAGATGATATCTCCTTCGGAAAGCTTTATCGACGGCTTTATCCTGCGCTCCGGCAGAAGTTTTGTCTGCCCTTCTTTTATCAGCTTCTGGGAAAATGTGCGGCTTACGCCTAAAAGTCCCGAGAGGACATAATCAAAACGGTGCCCGCAGTACTCCCCTGTTACGGTGAACTGCTGCACCGAAATACCGGAAGGAGAAGGATCCGCTGTAAGATCCTTCTCCTCTTCCGGGAAAATGCTGTATGTTTCGTTACTGTTTATCGAGCACATCGCGGCATCTGTCGCAGATGCCTTTTTCGGCCACTTCGGCGCGTCTCTTCCAGCAGCGCGGGCACTTCTCCGCCGTTGATTTTGAAACGCCTATCACAAGTCCCGTCGTTTCATCATTGTATATGACGTCGGCGTCTTTTACTTCATCCACGACTTTGCAGCCGGAAACTATCAGGATATTCTCCCATGTGACGTCGTCTATCCCGGCTTTAAGTGATTTGTAGTAGTCGCTCAGGCAGACCTGCACGTTTGCGTCAAGCGGATGGCCTATGACGCCCTTGCCGCGCGCGGCTTCAAGTCCGCGCAGAGCAGCCTGGCGCGCCATCATGAGCAGATCCCACTCTTCCTCGATAGCGGGGTCTATGCCGTCTGCTTCGCTGCCCGGCCAGTCGGCAAGCAGGACGCTCTTCGGGAGCCTCGGATCCATCTGAAGCATCTTCTGCCAGATCTCTTCAGCTGTGAATGAAAGGACGCAGGACATCATCTGCGTTACGCCTTTGAGCACATGCCACATTACGGTGCGTATAGAGCGGCGGCTGTTTGCGTGCTGTTCGTCGGCGTAGAGCTTGTCTTTGCTCACGTCGATATAGAAGGACGAAAGCTCGTTGTCGCAGAACTGATGGATCAGCGTCATCGGCTGATGGAATTCATATTCGTCGAATCCTGCCGTTACGCGCTGGCGCAGGCGCTCAAGCTTGAGCATTATATATTTGTCGACTGGCTCAAGCTGGTCGTTGGGCAGTATATCTTCAGCCGGATTAAAGCCCGCGAGGTTCGCAAGCAGGAAACGCGCGGTGTTGCGTATCCTTCTGTAGGACTCTATCAGGTTGCGGAATATCTCTTCGGAGATGCGCACGTCGCCTCTGTAGTCGGATGACGCGACCCAGAGACGCAGGATATCTGCTCCGTTTTTATCGATGATGTTCTCCGGCTTCATGACATTGCCGAGTGATTTTGACATCTTCTGTCCGTCCGGTCCCATGATGAAGCCGTGCGTGAGAACGATCTTGTAGGGAGCTGTGCCGCGCGTTGCCACGCTGTTCAGGAGCGACGTCTGAAACCATCCGCGGTGCTGGTCGCTGCCTTCGAGGTACATATCGGCAGGCCAGGAGAGATCTTCCCAGTTGTCAAGAACTGCCGAGTGGCTGGTGCCTGAGTCGAACCAGACGTCCATTATGTCCGTATCCTTGCGCAGATGTTTGCTGCCGCACTTCGGGCATACCGCGAGGTCGCCCACCAGCTCTTCCGGCGAGAGAGTCCACCAGCAGTCGCTTCCCTCTTTGCGCACGCGGTCGGCTACGCGCAGCACACGGTCAGAAGTCAGTATGATCTCACCGCAGTCTTCGCAGTAGAAGGCCGGGATGGGCACGCCCCATGTGCGCTGACGGCTGATGCACCAGTCGGAGCGGTCGCGGACCATGTTTGTTATTCTTTCCTTGCCCCAGTCGGGCACCCACCTGACTTCGTCTATGCATTTGAGGGCCTCGTCGCGGTAGTCTGCGACGGAAACGAACCACTGAGGCGTGGCGCGGAATATGACCGGCTTTTTGCAGCGCCAGCAGTGCGGATATGAGTGCGTTATCTTGAGGCGCCCGAGCAGACGTTTTGATTCGCCTAAAAGCTCGAAGACCTTCTTTTCTCCCTCCGCAAGGCTCATTCCGCCGAATATCGGCGTGTCTTTGTAATAATGCCCTGTCTCGTCGACGGGGTTGTAGATCTCTATGCCGTATTTGACGCCCGTCTCATAGTCTTCGGTTCCGTGTCCCGGAGCGGTGTGGACGCAGCCTGTGCCCGCGTCAAGAGTTACATAGTCGGCAAGCACGAACGGGACGTCGCGGTCATAGAAGGGGTGCAGCGCCAGTGAATGCTCAAGCTTTTCACCGCGGCATACGAGTATAGGCTCGCCGAAGGAAAGCTGCGTCGCGCGCTCAACTTCTTCCTTAAGACCGCAGGCGATGAGGTATATCTTCTCCCCGACTTTGTAGAAGCCGTATTCGAAGTGCGGGTGTATGGCGACTGCCATCGATGCGGGAAGCGTCCACGGCGTCGTCGTCCAGATTATGACGTCGACGTCTTTGCCTTCGAGCTCAGGGAAGAGCTTTGCGGCATCCGTGTATTTATATGCCACGAAGATGGAGGGCGAAGTCTCGTCGCTGTATTCGATCTCCGCGGCGGCAAGAGCCGTCTGGCAGTCTGTGCACCAGTATATGGCCTTGCGTCCCTTGTAGACGTATCCCTTGTCGATCATCTTCGCGAAGCCTTCAAGCTGCGTGGCTTCGTAGGCGGGAATCAGCGTCATGTAGGGATGCTCCCAGTCGCCGATGACTCCGAGGCGTTTGAACTGACCTGTCTGTACGTCGGCGAATGAACGCGCGTATGCCGCGCATCTCTTGCGCAGGTCTACGGGATTTATCTTATCCTTGTCGAGATTCTGCTCTTTAAGGACCTTGAGCTCGATAGGCAGTCCGTGAGTGTCATACCCCGGCACATATGGCGCGAAATAGCCGCGCTGCCATTTGTACTTGACAACGAAGTCCTTGAGTATTTTGTTTGTCGCGGTGCCTATATGAATGCTTGCGTTCGCGTACGGAGGGCCGTCGTGAAGTATGAATGACGGCTTGTCTTTGTTTTTCTTTTTGAGCTCGCCGTACAGATCCATATCCTGCCATAACTTTAAAAACTCCGGCTCTCTCTGTGAAAGATTAGCGCGCATAGGGAAATCGGTTTTTGGAAGGAAGAGCGTATCCTTATAATCGTTTGCCATGAGACAACCTCCGTTTAAGCGGAAATCCGCCAAAATGCGTAATGTACAACTAAAGTATTATAGCAGAAATGCCGGAAAAATAGTGTGCCGGAGCTGGGCTTCGGAATATCCTTATTCGCTTCTCTTTCTTATTGAATTATTATGGAAAAACTTATAGAATTACTATATACGGTAAATTTCATATTGAGGGGGAAATACCATGGAGCTTAAAGGAAGCAAAACAGAGAAAAATCTGTGGGAAGCCTTTGCCGGAGAATCAATGGCGCGCAATAAGTATACATATTTTGCGTCAGCAGCGAAAAAAGCAGGTTATGAGCAGATAGCCGCTATATTCCAGGAAACAGCCGATAACGAGAAAGAGCATGCGAAGCTGCATTTCAAGGCCCTTTCGGGAATAGGCGATACGCTTGCTAACCTTCTTGCCGCAGCTGCCGGTGAAAATGAGGAATGGACCGATATGTATCCGCGCATGGCGAAGGAAGCCCGCGAAGAAGGCTTTGAAGATCTTGCCGTTATGTTTGAGGGCATTGCAAAGGTCGAGGCCGAGCACGAGAAGCGCTACCGCGCCCTTGCCAAGAATATAGAAGACGGGACCGTATTCGCGAAGAACGGCAAGCTCTTCTGGAAGTGCCGCAACTGCGGAGCTGTCTTCGAACTGGACAAAGCCCCGGAAAAATGCCCGGTCTGCAGCCATCCGCAGGCCTACTTCGAGATCCAGGCGAAGAACTGGTAAGTTTTTTCCGAAAGAGCAATAAAAAAGAGGCGGCGCATGAGCGTCGTCTCTTTTCTTTTACATTGCTGTACGCCTGACTTGCTATTTGAGGGCCGCTTCTACCAGCTCTGCCGTTTCGGCCGCGTACTTCCCCGCTTCGGCAAGCGCTTTTTCCATTCTTTCGCGGCAATCTTTCGCAAATGCTTCGTCCTTTATGCCCGGCAGGTTTATCTTTACGTTGTAGGCGGCCGCTTTTGCGGCGGCTTCAGCCAGGAGCGCGGCGACTCCGGCGTCGCTCACTGCGCTTGCATTGCCGTATTTCGCGGCGGCGACGGAAAGCACGGCTGCTTTCACGCAGCTTTCAAGAGTGCGGAGCGGCACTGCCGTCGCTGTCTTCGACGCCTCGGCCATTGCGGCTCTGCGCGCTGTTTTCTGTTCTTCCGTGTCCTTGGGCATTTTGAGCGCCTTCATGAAGATATTGAAGGACTCCGTGTCTTCGTTCATCAGATTCGTGAATTCGACGCCGAGTTTTCCTGCCGCTTCAAGTACCTTGCCCATCTCATCCCAGCCGTCTTTGTACTTTTCTTTGCCGATCGTCAGGTTTGCCACCATCGATTCGAGATTCGCCGCAAGCAGTCCGCATAACGCGGCTACGCTTCCGCCGCCGGGAGCGGGGGAATTAGAAGCAAGTTCGTCAGAGAATGCTTTGATCGTCATTTCTTCAAATTTCATTGAGACGTCTCCTTATTTCTTGTTATTACATACAGGAAAGCGGACGCAGATATGCCGTTTTCCTGCCGTTTTGCTATTTGCTGTTTTTGACAAGCTCTGTCAGGTACGCGTCGTCCGCTATATAGGGCAGCGTTATGTGACCGTCCCCGCGCTTGCTGTTGAAGGTCTCGACTGTCTCTATCGCGTGCTCGTTGCGTGCCCACGCTCTGCGGGCGACGCCGCTTATGACGTCCCAGCTCATCGATTCCGTTATTATGCGGTCCACTCTTTCGCTGCCGTCGAGCACGAGTCCGAAGCCTCCGTTTATCGCTTTGCCTGTGCCTACTCCGCCGCCGTTGTGCAGCGCGACAAGGCTCATGCCGCGCGCGCAGTTGCCCGCGAATGTGTGTATCGCCATATCGGCCATGATGTTGCTGCCGTCTTTGATGTTCGACGTTTCACGGTACGGGGAGTCCGTGCCCGATACGTCGTGGTGGTCTCTCCCGAGCATAACGGGCCCTATCTCGCCGTTTCTCACCATTTCGTTGAACTTGAGCGCTATGCGCATCCTTCCCTCTTCGTCCTGATAGAGGATGCGGCATTCTGTGCCTACTACGAGCTTGTTCTTCTCGGCGTCGCGGATCCAGACCCAGTTGTCGTGATCCTGGAAGCGGCGCTTCGGGTCGATGCAGTCCATAGCTGCCCTGTCTGTCTTTTTCAGATCCTCGTGGCTGTGGGAAAGGCAGCACCAGCGGAACGGACCGTAGCCGTAATCGAAGAGCAGCGGCCCCATTATGTCTTCTACGTATGACGGGAAGACGAAACCGTCGAAGGTGTCTTTGCCGTTTTTGGCTATTTCTTTCACTCCAGCGTCAAATACGGCGCGCATGAAGGAGTTGCCGTAGTCGAAGAAGTAAGCGCCCTTTGCGTGAAGAGCCTTGATGAGTTCAAAGTGTTTTCTGAGGCTCTTGTTGACCAGCTCGATGAATGTCTTTTTATCTTCGGCAAGCAGGCGCGTTCTTTCCTCGAAGCTTATGCCCTGCGGGCAGTAGCCTCCGTCGTATACCGCGTGGCAGGACGTCTGGTCCGACAGCAGTTCGACTTTTTTATCGTTGTCGAGCGCGTACTGCAGAAGATCCACGACGTTGCCTTCATAAGCTATCGAAAGGGCTTCGCCCCTTGACATTGCCTCTTCCGCCCATTTGAATGCTTCGGGAAGGTCTTTCGTTCTTCTGCTGACCCAGCCCTGGCTGTGCCTTGTGTCTATGCGCGACGGATCGACTTCTGCTATTATCGCGGCGGCTCCTGCGATCTCCGCTGCTTTGGGCTGTGCGCCGCTCATGCCGCCGAGTCCTGACGATATGAAAAGATGCCCCGCAAGCCCCTTTCCTTCCGGAAGGTGGAACATTTTGCGTCCCGCGTTGAGCAGCGTGTTGTATGTGCCGTGCACTATGCCCTGAGGGCCGATGTACATCCAGCCGCCGGCTGTCATCTGTCCGTAGTTCGCGACGCCTATGGCCGTAGCGCGGCGGAAGTTTTCGGGGTCGTCGAAGAGGCCAACCATAAGGCCGTTCGTAAGTATCACGCGCGGCGCGCCCGGATGCGAACGGAAAAGTCCGAGAGGATGCCCGGACTGCACGACGAGCGTCTGATCCTGCGTCAGCACTTCGAGGTATTTTTTGATGAGCCTGTACTGCATCCAGTTCTGGCATACCTGCCCGGTCTCGCCGTATGTTACCAGCTCGTAAGGATAGAGAGCCACGTCAAAATCCAGGTTGTTGTCTATCATGACCTGGAAAGCTTTGCCTTCTATGCAGCGCCCCTTGTACTCGTCTATCGGCTTGCCGTGGATGCGTCCCTGCGGCCTGAAACGATATCCGTAGATGCGCCCGCGCTCCATGTATTCTTTAAGAAACTCCGGAGCCAGCTCTTTGTGGAACTTTTCCGGAATATAGCGCAGCGCGTTTTTCAGCGCGAGCACGGTATCCTGTTCGCTCAGGACCTGTCCTCTGTTCGGCGCTCTTCTTATGCCTGCCTCAAACTCGGGTTTGGGCGGCAGTCCGTCCGGAAAATCAAGACGAAGTTCCAATGTTTTTCCTTCAGCATCAAACATTACCGATCAGCTCCATTCCTTTAAATTGTCAGCAAATCTTTTGACGAATCCGATTTTCTGTCTTGACTAAGATGAATTTTTTAATATACTGATTGTAGCGCAAAGGTTTAGGATTGAAAAGTATTAAAGTGTGAAAATGTTTCATTGACCTTAATGAAAACATGATTTCCCGCACCGCTGTAATTTTTTCAGCTGTGCTTATTATAACACAGAATCAGAAGATAAAAACTTTAAGCTTAATAAGGAGGGTTCTTATATGAACACAGTATCTTTGAACGGACAGTCGCTGACCTTTTCTGATATCGAAAACGTAGCCCGCAGGGGTTATGCGGTGGAGATAGCGCCTGAAGCGAAAGAGCTTATAAAGGAATGCGCCGCGTCGGTACAGAGATGGGTCGAAGAGGGGCGTATCGTCTACGGCGTTACGACCGGCTTCGGCGATCTTGCTTCTGTGGTCATCCCCCGCGACAAAAGCAGACAGCTCCAGGAAAACCTTCTTATGAGCCATTCGTGCGGATATGGCGAGGAATACCCCGAGGATGTGGTAAGGGCGATAATGCTCCTCAGGATAAATACACTCACGCGCGGATATTCCGGCATAAGCCTTGCCACGCTGCAGCAGATGGTCGATTATCTGAACGCCGGCATCCATCCGGTGGTTCCGCAGCAGGGTTCGGTCGGAGCAAGCGGCGATCTCTGCCCTCTTTCGCATATTGCGATATCGCTCATAGGAAAAGGCGAAGTCAACTATAAAGGCAAGAAAATGTCAGCGTCGGACGCCATCGCTGCTGAAGGGCTGAAGCCCGTTGATCTGCAGCCGAAGGAAGGGCTCGCGCTCAATAACGGCACTACCGTAATGACGGCGGTGGCCGCCCTTTGCCTTATAGACGCGATGAAGATGGTAAAGAATGCGGATATTGCCGCGGCTATGTCCGCGGAAGCTCTGCATGCCGTTCCTTACGCGTTTGACGGCCGCACGCACGCCCTCCGCCCTCAGATAGGCCAGGGAATCGTGGCTGAAAATATACTCCGCCTCATCAAGGGAAGCGAGATCATAGAGAAGTATAAAAAGGACCGCGTACAGGACGCATACTCCCTGCGCTGCCTCCCCCAGGTCCATGGCGCAAGCCGCGACGCGCTCTGCTATGTAAGGGAGAAGATCGAGATAGAGATAAATTCCGTAACGGACAACCCGATCATCTTCCATAAGGACGGCGAAGCCATAAGCGGCGGCAATTTCCACGGACAGCCTATCGCTATGGCCATGGACTTCTTCGGGATAGCCTGCGCCGAATTTGCGAATATCTCAGAGCGCCGCGTCGCCCGTCTTGTCGACCATAAGCTCTCGGATCTGCCACCGTTCATCGTATCCGACAGCGGTCTCAACAGCGGCTTTATGATACCGCAGTATACGGCGGCCGCCATCGTATCCGAGAATAAAGTCCTCTCGCATCCTTCGGTAGTGGATTCGATACCCACGTCGGCAAATCAGGAGGACCACGTTTCGATGGGCGGCTACAGCGCGCGCAAGGGACGCCAGATACTGGACAATACGAACAGGGTGCTTGCGATAGAAATGCTGAACGCGGCTCAGGGAATGGATTTCCGCGCGCCGCTCAGACCCGGAGCGGGCACGCTGGCAGCATTCACCGAATACCGTAAACATGTTCCCTTCTATGAAAAAGACCAGCTGATGTATCCCCTTATGAATAAATCGCTTGAAATTATAGAATCTGGAGCGATAATAGAAGCGGCCGAAGCAGCTGTCGGCACACTGAAGTAATATCGGCATAACACCGGAAAAATTTCAGATATTGAAAGGCAGGAAGGTAAAAATGGCATTACAGCTGATCGAGTGCGTACCTAATTTCAGTGAAGGCAGAAGGCAGGATGTTATTGAAGAGATAGTAAGCTGTTTCAGAGGCAAACGCGGAGTCTATCTGTTCGATTACCGCGCCGACGAAGACCACAACAGGCTCGTAGTCAGCCTGGCAGGAGCGCCTGAGCCGATATGCGACGCCCTCATTGAAGCGGCCAAAACAGCGGAAAAACACATAGACATGAACAAGCATCAGGGCGGTCACCCGCGTGTCGGCGCGGTGGACGTCGTACCCTTCACCCCTATCAAGGGCATTACGATGGAAGAGTGCATAACGCTGGCTCACTCCTTCGGCGAACGCTATTACAGAGAGACCGGCATCCCCGTTTATTACTACGAAGACGCGGCTCTGCGCCCCGAGAGGAAAAAACTCGAAGTAGTCCGCAAGGGACAGTATGAGGTGCTGAAGGAAGAAGCGAAAACAAATCCCGACCGCAAGCCGGACGTCGGGGAAGCCTGCCTGCATCCGACAGCCGGAGCCACCGTTATAGGGGCGCGCAAGTTCCTCGTCGCATTCAACGTCAATCTCGGCACGGCCGATGTGAACATTGCAAAGAAGATAGCTTCGGCAGTGCGCGCTTCATCCGGCGGTTTCTGCCATGTTAAGGGCATAGGCCTTTCGCTCGGCGAACGCGGCATAGCGCAGGTCAGCATGAACCTCACCGATTACGAGAAAAACTCCCTCTACCGTGTGCTTGAGACGGTCAGGATGGAGGCAAAGCGCTGGGGCGTACCTGTTATCGAAACAGAGGTATACGGCATGATCCCGATGAACGCGATACTGGAAAGCGCAGCTTATTATCTGCAGATAGCAGACTTCAAGCCGGAACAGGTACTTGAGCTCAAACTGCTCGACGTGATGGACGGGAAGGCCGAATAAAAAATGAAAAAGCTTTACCGCAATATGCGCCTTTTCACGCCGGCGGACGGAGGGAGACCTCTTTGCGGCGCCGAACAGGCAAATGTAAAAGAGATAGAAAACGCTTCGATGCTGATTTCTGACGGCATTATCGAGCGTATAGGCACTGACGGCGAAGTTACCGAAGGGCTCTCCTGCAGCTGCATATCTTTTGAGAAGGATCTTAAAGGCGCGTGCGTGATCCCGGGCTTTGTAGACCCTCATACGCATATGTGCTTTGCGAAGTCGCGCGAAGAAGAGTTCGGTATGAGGCTGGCAGGGCTTCCCTATCTTGAGATACTCGCGCGCGGCGGCGGCATTCTTTCTTCTGTCAACGCGGTAAAAAAAGCTGACGACGAGCAGCTTTTTGAAGCTACGAAAAAAAATGTTCTTGCCGCGCTTTCAAAGGGCACTACCACCGTTGAGATAAAAAGCGGCTACGGCCTTGAAACAAAGACCGAGCTCAGGATGCTCGAGGTGATAAAGCGCGTAGGCAAAGAGACTCCGGCAGACGTTGTAGCAACGTTTATGGGGGCCCACGCCGTACCGCTTGAGTGGAAGAAAAAGGCGGACAGCTTTACCGACGAGATTCTGATAAAGGAAATGCTCCCGCAGATAAAGGCACAGGGCATAGCGGAATTCTGCGACGTCTTCTGCGAAGAGGGAGTTTTTTCCGTGGATCAGAGCCGCAGGCTCCTTAAGGCGGCGCTTTCGCTGGGCTTCAGGATCAAGGTGCACGCCGACGAAGTAAACGATCTCGGCGGCGCCGGGCTTGCCGCCGAACTGCATGCGACATCCGCGGAGCACCTTCTTGCGGCGTCTGAAGAAAACCTTAAGGCGATGGGCGCCTCCGGAACGGTCGCAGTGCTTCTTCCGGCAACGGCGTTCAGCCTGAAAAAGCCTTACGCAAGAGGCAGGGATATAGTCGACTGGGGCGTTCCCGTGGCGATAGCGACGGACTGCAACCCAGGCTCCTGCTTCTGCGAATCGATGCCGTTCGTTTTCAGCCTTGCGGTCATGAATATGGACATGACGGTAAACGAAGCACTCACGGCGGCAACGCTCAACGCTGCCTACGCGATAAACCGCGCAGATAAAACAGGCAGCCTTGAGCGCGGCAAACAGGCTGACTTCGTCGTTCTTGACGGTGAAACGCCTACGGTACTCGCATACCACGCCGGAAGCACTTCGGTATCGGAAGTCTATAAACTGGGCGAAAGAGTAGCTTAAACGTAATACGGATAAACAGCGCGCGTCCCGCTTTGCCGCAGCAAGTACGGCAGGCGGGACGCTTTTTTTATCTTCAGATCCGAACTTTATTCGGCAGCTTCCCTGCCGCCGTTTTCAAGGAGGGACTTTGCGTGTTCGAGCGCTTCGGGCGAATCTTCGTTGCCTGAGAGCATCCTTGCTATCTCTTTCTCGCGAGCGGCGCCGGAAACTTCAGTTATCTCGGTGTTATCGGCAGAACGTTTTACGACGAAATGCTGGTCTGCCATTGCGGCTATCGAGGCCTGATGCGTTATCAGTATCGTGCGGCAGCGTTTGGATAGCGCGCGGAGCTTGTATCCCGCAAGAAGAGCCGTTCTGCCTCCAAGGCCTGCCTCGACTTCGTCGAAAACAAGTGTCCCGGGCAGTTTTTTATCCCCCGATGAAAGCTGCAGCGCTATTAATATACGGGAAAGTTCTCCGCCGGAAGCGTTCTTCCCCACCGGCAGAGGCTTCTGGTCCGGAAGGGCGAGCATGAACTGTATATTTTCCGCGCCGTTTGCTTTGATTCTGTCAAGCGGTTCGATATCTATGCTGAAGTTCGCGTATTCCATCGCAAGCTCACGTAGATGCCCGTTCACTCGGCGTTCAAGCTCCGCCGCAGAAGCTGTGCGCAACGCCCTCAGGTTCATCGCGAGCCTCGATGTTTCGCGTCTTAACATCTGGGCTTTTTCGGAAAGTTCCTCTAATTTTTTGCGGCTTTCTTCAAGCCATTTCAGTTCATCCTGCGCGGCAGTCATATACTCAGTCAATTCCGCGGAGCTTCCGATGTTCAGCTTTCTTTTTATCCTGCGCAGGAGTCCCAATTTATTTTCGAGGCGCTCTTTTTCTTCGTCTGTATATTCTCTTTCTGCTCCGCGGCACCTTTCGCTTATAAGAGCCGAGAATTCCTGCACCCCGGCGAGGGCTTTTTCTGCCGCGTTTTCAAGAACACTGTCCTGCACCGCTCCGTGCAGCGTCATCACGATTCTTTCTATCTGTTCAAGTACGCCGTGCTCGGGGCCGTTGATGCTTTCCGCCGCAAGCTGCAGTATTTTGCGTTTTCTCTCGCCGCTTTCGAGAGCAGAGAGCTCATCTTCCCATTTTTGTTCGCATTCGGCTGAAAATCCGATATTTTTGAGATGTCTTATTATTTCAGGCGCTCCGTCGTATTTTTTTTCGATCTCGGCGCGCCTTTTTTTCAGCGCGAGTATTTCCTTCTCCGCAGCAAGAGCGTCGGAGAATACTCTGCCGAGTTCCGCCGAGACGCGCTGAAGCTCTTCTCCGCCGCAGGAATCGACGAGCTCTGCCTGTATCTGCGGATCTATCAGTCCGAGCTGGGCGAACTGGCTCTGTATGACTATGTTGTTTTCCATGACAGCAGTGAGCACGGAAAGAGGCGCCGCCTGTTCCTGAACAGATGCGCGTCCTCTGCCGTTTCGTGAAAAAGAGCGTCTTACGATAAGGGTATGTTCCTGAGGCTGATATTTTTCAGAAACTCCTTCGATCACGTCTGACGTCATTACAGCGGATACTTCGCACGATTCTTCGTTCGAGTGGATATCCGCGGCCTGAGCGCGGCGGCCGGATATGAATTCCATGGCGCGGACGAGGCTGCTCTTTCCGGAGCCGCTTTCACCGGTTATGACGATGAAATCTCCGCCGAAAGAGAGCTTAGCCCCGATTATCCCTCCTACGCCGCGTATCTCAAGCTCTTCTATCAAATCAGTCGCCAGCCTCTCTTATTCCGTTGAAGCCCCAGCTGAGCTTTTCTCTGAGAAGGTCGTAATAGCTGCGTCCGGAAAGCTGTATCGTACGCACAAATATGCGGTTGTCGAGGGTAACGTGGAGTTCGTCGCCGGGCAGCAGCTCATAGCCTAACTGGCCGTCCTGTGTGAGCATGAGGCTGCGCGCGTCTCCTTTCGGTATGACGCGGATATTGTCGCTCTCGCTCAGGATGACCGGTCTTGCGTAAAGCGTATGCGCGCATATCGGCGCCATGATCATGCATGGGACATGAGGAGGTACGATGGGGCCGCCTGCGGAAAGAGAATATGCCGTGGAACCTGTCGGCGTTGAGAGTATCAGGCCGTCAGCCAGGAAAAGCGAGAGTACTTCGCTGCCCACCCTGACTTCTATGTCTATGACGCGGGCCAGGCTGCCCTTGGATATGACAAGGTCGTTCAGCGCGTAAAGCTCATGAGCGAGCCTGCCGCCGCGCCAGACCTGTCCCTTGAGCAGGCGGCGCATCTGGACGTTGTATCTGCCTGAAACGATCTCTTCTATATCGTTTTCAGCGGATTCCGGATTGCCTGTCGCCATGAAGCCGAGGCGTCCGAGGTTTATGCCGTACAGCGGCACTGCGCAGCCGAATGTGTAGCGCGCAGCTCTCAGGAATGTACCGTCGCCGCCCAGCACAACCGCAAATTCCGTTTCGGTCCGCCATGTTTCGTCGTCTACGCCGGGGAGCGCGATCGCTGAAGCCTCATGCGGCGGCAGCAGAAAATTCATGCCTTTTTCTTTCCCCCAGCGCCAGAGCCTCATGGCCATCTCTATAGCTTCCGGCTTTTGCGTGTTGAAGAGCAGACCTATTTTTTTATCTTTCTTTTTTTCCCCCATTGCTGTCTCCTTGTCGTTATGGATGAGCTGAGCTTTTCATATGAGCTTCTTCTACAATTTTATCAAAGTCGGGGCGCTGCGGAGCTGAATCCGGCGTCCTGTGTCTTAAATAAAAAAGGAATTCTATATTGCCTTCCGGCCCGCGTATAGGCGAATAGTCGGCAGCTTCAAGCGAAAGGGCAGTATTTTCCTCGATAAATGAAGCCATTTCGTTCAGTATCGACAGGTGGAGCGCAGGATCGGTTATCACGCCCTTCCCTACCCTCTCCCGCCCCGCCTCGAACTGAGGCTTGACAATCAATATGATAGAACCGTCCTCTGCAAGAAGCTCCTGCATCTTAGGCAGCAAAAGTTTTGCAGATATGAACGAAGCGTCGGATACTATGATGTCGGCTCTTTCGCCGTCTATCATATCGACCGTAAGGTTTCTTGCGTTTGTGCGTTCGAGCACCGTGACCCTGCTGTCGCTGCGCAGTTTCCATGCGAGCTGTCCGTAGCCCACGTCCACAGAATATACGCGGGATGCGCCATGTTCGAGCAGCACTTCCGTAAAGCCCCCTGTGGAAGCGCCTATGTCTATGCAGCGTTTCCCGCTGATATCTGCGGGAAAGCTGCTTACAGCCTTAAGCAGTTTATACGCGCCTCTGCTGACCCATTCCTTTTCCGGCGCGTCTATCCTGACGTCTGCGCCGCAGGAGACCATTGAAGAGGCTTTTGTCGCAACTATGCCGTTGACTGTCACGCGTCCCTCTTCTATGTAGTGCTGAGCAGCAGCGCGCGAAGGAACCATTTTTTTGTCCGTTATAAATTTGTCGAGGCGGATCGGTTTCTGCTTTGTCATGAAAGAGCCAGCTTTTTGATGTTTTCGGCCGAAAGCCCGCATTCTTCCCACTGCTCGTTTCTTGACGCATGGGATATGAAGCGGTCGGGCACGCCTGCCGAAAAGAGAGCGGCTGAAAATCCCATACGTTCGATGCGTGCTGCTATGGCTTCTCCGACTCCTCCCTCAAGCGCGTTCTCTTCCGCCGTGACTATCCGCGAATGCGAAGAAAGAAGCCTGTCGAGGCTTTCGTAATCGAGCGGCTTGATAAAACGAAGGTCTGCTACAGTCGGGCGGATGCCTGATGATCTTTCTATCTCAGCCGCGCTTTCGAGCATCAGTTCAACGGTGCTGCCTATGCCTATCAGACATATCTCGCTGCCTTCGGAAAGCACTTCAAGCCTGCCCCACGGCGCGGAATCTCTTGCCGTTAAAGTCCGCGGGACGCAGAGCGGCGCCTTTGAACGTGGGTAGCGCACGGCCATCGGTATTGAGCGTTTTTTCCATTCACGGACAAGATATTCAAGCTCGGCTGCGTCTCTCGGCGCGGCAAAGGTAATGTTCGGCACCGCGCGCAGCCATGGCACGTCAAGTATCCCATGATGTGTTTCGCCGTCTTCGCCGACAAGGCCGCTTCTGTCTATCCCGAGCAGCACCGGCAGCTTCGGCAGGCATATATCGTGGACTATCTGATCGGCGGCACGCTGCAGGAAGGTGGAATATATGCAGACGACCGGCTTCATGCCGGCAGCCGCGAGCCCCGCGGCGAATACCAGCATATGTTCTTCGGCGATTCCCGTATCGAAGAAGCGCGTCGGATACTCTTTGGCAAAAGCGCCCAATTTTGTTCCGTCTTTCATTGCGGCCGTGCAGACAGCGATACGCGGGTCTTCCTTTGCAAGCCCGCAGAGCGTATCGGCCATAACGGCACTCCAGCTGCGGCCTGCATTGCCGTTATTGTCAGCCCGGGTTTCGGGCGCATCTATCGAAGTCCCCGGACCTATACCGTGGAAGAACGACGGATATTTCTCGGTTTGCGCGAAGCCCTTGCCTTTTTTTGTCATCACGTGTATCAGAAGAGATTCGTCATAGCTGCGCGCAAGTCCGAATACTTTTTCCATCTCGGCGATATTGTGTCCGTCGAAGGGGCCCCAGTAGCTGATATTCATCTCTTCGAATATATTGGTAGGCAGCAGCAGCGATTTGATTTTAGTTTTTATGCCGGAGAGAGCGTTTTTTATGTTCTGTCCTTTTTCTGTGCCTTTGCACTGTGCCTTTATGCATTCTTTCAGTTTTTTGTAGGCAGGATTGACGGCAAGCTGGGCCAGATGTCCTGCCATCCCTCCTATACGGGGGCTGATAGACATCTTGTTGTCGTTGAGTATGATTATTACCTTGCTGTGCAGGTCGTCAAGGTCGTTGAGCGCTTCGAACGATACGCCGTTGAGCAGCGCGCCGTCTCCTATGACTGCGACGACTTCGTGGTTTTCCCCTTTCAGATCGCGCGCTTTGGCGTATCCTGCCGCAGCCGATATGGACGTGCTGCTGTGCCCTGTTGTAAAAAAGTCGTAAGGACTGTCCCCCAGCCTCGGGAAACCGGCAAGTCCGCCTTTTTTTCGCAGCGTTTCAAAGGCCTGCATTCGTTTCGTAAGGATCTTGTAGGCATAACACTGGTGCCCGACGTCGAAGATGATCTTGTCCGCGTCGGGATTGAATACGCGCAGCAGCGCGACCGTGAGTTCGACCGCGCCGAGCGAGGAGCTCAAGTGTCCGCCGTTTTTCAGCGAAACGTCGAGTATCTTCTGCCTCAGCTCTTTGCAGAGTATATTTAATTCTTTTTCAGAAAGGCCGTGAAGTCCTCTGAAATCAGAAACTTTTTCTAAAAGGGTCATTATTTCCTCACTTCAGGACATAGCGGCACGGCTGCCTGTTTGCCGCGGCGTGCCTAATTGCTTCTGTGAACAAGAAATTCAGGCAGAAGCACTAAAAAATCGTCATTGCCGAAAAAATCTCTTATAGCAGCGGAAGCGGCCGCAGACTCTTCGCGGGCCAACACCCGCGCCCTGTCGACGCCGTACTGGCTGACATACGTTATCTTATCCTGCAATACGTCTTTGCCGGGGGTTTTCCCTAACTCTTCCGCGGTAGACGTCGAGTCAAGTATATCATCTACTATCTGGAACGCGGCGCCGAGATGGACCGCGTATTCATCGCAGGCCGCGAAGATGTCGCCGCCTGCTCCTGCGAGCGCGGCTCCTGTAAGTACGGCAGCCCTGATCAGAGCGCCGGTCTTTAGAGACGCTATCCTGCGGGCGCCGCAGCCGGGCTCCGCGTCTTTGAACATATCAAGAGTCTGTCCTCCGCATACTCCTGAAGGACCGACCGCGGCGGTAAATATGCCGAGCGCTTTAAGAAGGTTTGCCGCCGGCACCCCTTCCGTGTGGAACATAGGGAATTCGAGGGCCTGTGCAAGCAGCGCGTCTCCTGCCAGGACCGCCAGAGTCTCTCCGAAAAGCGCATGGTTTGACGGTTTGCCGCGCCTCATGTCATCGTTGTCCATGCATGGCAGGTCGTCATGTATCAGCGTTGCCGTATGCAGCATCTCAAGGCCGAGAGCCATCGGAAGAGCACTTCTTTCCGGCAGGCCGCACTTTTTTGCGGCGGCAATGCAGAGAATTGGACGAAGGCGTTTTCCTCCCGCGCACAGAGAGTATTCCATTGCTTCAAAGAGTTTATCGGGTACTCCGCGGGAGCGCAGCTCTTTTGTTTCTGTGATGTATTCCTCCACCAGAGAGTGACCTGACGCAAGCTGCTCTGTTACGAAGCGGAGCGCGCTGTCATTCATTTGGCGCGGCCCCTTCTTTATCTGCTTCCATTTCTTCGGCAAGCATCGTTACCTTCTGCTGCGCTTCGGAAAGATATGCGCGGCATTCGCGTATCAGTTTTATTCCTCTTTCGTATTCGGCAAGCGCTTTGTCAAGAGAGAGCGCTTCTCCGTCCATTTCCTGCAGTATTTTTTCAAGCTCCGCGATCTTTTCGGCAAAATCCATCCGATATGACTCCCTTCCTCAGGATACCTTAAAACTATCTCCTAATTTTACATCAGGGCATTTCCTGCTTCGCCCGCTATCCCCCACATATCGCCGCCGCATTTATAAACTTATCGATATTTCCTCCTGCAAACTGTTGCAGTTTCCGGTACTCATGTGATAGAATACTCGGGTTGACTGCTTTAAGCGAAGCAAGGAGGGAAACAAATGTCAAAGTACTGTGACTGCTGCGGACGCGGCCCTGTAACCGGAAACGCCGTGAGCCATTCAAACCGCCATACAAGACGCCGCTGGCTCATCAATATTCAGAGCGTAAAGGTCGATATGGGCGGCGGTGAAACGCGCAGGCTTCATATCTGCACCAAGTGCCTTCGTTCCGGAAAAGTACAGAGAGCCGTTTAATACGGCTCTTTTTTTTATTCCGCACCACCGCCGCTTCCGGCTTCTTCAAGAATCTCCTTCGCTGTATCCTCATCCACCAGTATCTCGCGCGGACGCGCGCCGTCTGCCGCTCCCACTATACCAAGCTGTTCCATCATGTCAATCAGCCGCGACGCACGCGAAAAGCCTATGCGAAGCCAGCGCTGCAGCCCGCTCGCGGATGCAATGCCTTTGCTCAGCACCATATCCACCGCTTCCTCAAGAAGCTCGTCGTCAAAGCTTCCCGCGTTTCCGCCTGACGAGCCGTTGCCCTGGTCTTCTATCTTTATAAATTGCGGCTCGCCGAAAGTATTTGTCATATACTTGAGCCAGTCCGCAAGGACCTGATCAGCTATCCACGGAGACTGCACGCGTATCGGCTTGGGGTGTTTTGTCGACGAAAAGAGCATGTCCCCTTTTCCCAAGAGCTTTTCCGCGCCTGCGCAGTCGATTATCGTGCGCGAGTCGGCGTTGCTCGGAAGAGTGAATGCCACGCGCGCAGGGATATTTGCCTTGATAAGGCCGGTTATTATATTTACCGACGGCCGCTGTGTCGCGAGCATCAGGTGTATGCCTGTCGCGCGTGCCATCTGGGCCAGCCGGCAGATATATTCTTCGACCTCTTTGGCAGCTGTCATCATGAGATCGGCAAGTTCGTCGACGACTACGACGATATGAGGGATGCGGTCCTTAGGCAGCACTTTTTCGTTATATCCGGTAAGGTTGCGCACGCGCAGCTTGGCGAATGCGGAATAGCGCTTTTCCATCTCACGTATCAGCCATGCCAGGGCCTGGACCGCCTTTTTGGGATCTGTCACCGGAGGCGTGAGCAGATGAGGAAGCCTGTCGTATACGGCCATCTCGACGCGCTTCGGGTCGACAAGTATCATGCGCAGCTCCTCCGGCGTGCGCTTTGAGCAGAGTCCGACTATGCATGAATTGACGAAAACGCTCTTGCCTGAACCGGTGGTGCCGGCTACAAGAAGATGCGGCAGCTCCTCAAGTCCAACGACGACAGGTTCTCCGTTGACGGCCACGCCGAAAGGCAGAGGCAGCATGAGGTCTGTCTCAGAAAAAGCGCGCCCTTCTATTACGGTCCTGAGCGGGATGCCGCGTCTCTTCGGGTTTGGTATCTCGATCCCAACGTAAGGCTTGCCGGGGATAGGCGCTTCTATGCGCAGGCTCGAAACGGCCATGGCAAGGGCTATATCATTGGAAAGAGCCGCAACTTTGCTGACTTTTACCCCGGGCGCAAGCTGTATCCTGAACTGTATTACCGTAGGGCCTACCAGTATCTCGGCAAGCTGTGATTCTATGCCGAACTGCGAAAGCGTAGAAACTATCTTGCCGCCTAAGGTCTGAGCCTTTTCTTCGTCCATCTCTTCGTCAACGGCCTCGGGCGGGCCGAAGATATCAATGGGCGGCGGGAAGATCCCCTGTCTGATGCGTCCTGCGCCGGGGTATTCATAGCTGAAATTCGGGTCCTGGACAGCTTCGCAGTCATCCTGCACTTCCATATCCGCCGATATGTCTGACTCGCGTTCCTCCGCAAGCTTTATCGAGTCGGGATCGTTGTAATCTATTCCTTCTTCTTCAGCGTATTCGGCTGCTTCAACATATTTATTTTCAGGGACCGGCGCTTTTTCAGCTTTTACCGGCATATTTTTTACAGGTTCTGTTACTTTGGCGGGAGGCGTTTTGATTTTTGGAGCTTCCTCCTGCTG
>JAFYJW010000016.1 GCA_017537925.1 Synergistes sp.
CAAGCAGTCGGTAGCGGTCGGTCTCTTCCACTACGTTAAGGAAAGCGTGCTCTTGAACGCGGGCGTATCGCTCAACGGAGACGGAGACACGATGGGCCGCGTAGGAGTGAGCTTCGCGCTCGGCAAAGGCGGCGGACAGACGGTGCTGCCGGTGAGAGCCGAAGCGATGCAGAAGAGGATAGACGAACTTGAGGATAAGAACGAAAAACTTCAGGCGAGCAACAAAGAACTGAAGGCCGGCTACGACGAGATCAGGAGCGACAATAAAAAGCTTCAGGAGAACGTAGAGGAACTCAAGGCGCAGGTACGCATGCTGATGGAGGCCGCCGGCAAAAAGTAAATGCTGAAAGCCGCTTAAAAGCGTAAAAGGCTGTAATTCAAGAGGGGGCTGTTGCGATAAGCAAGATTTTGCTTTGCAGCAGCTCCTTTTTTATCGGTCACTTGCGGGCTCGCGATATGTCTCGCTCACGTCCTCCTGACATGAATTGCGTCTTGCGACGCATGAATTGATGCAAACATCATGAATTGCGGCTGCGCCGCATGAGTCGTGCTGATGCGCATGGAAAAGCAATCAATTCATAAAAGCGCGGCAAGAGTCCATGGACAGCCAATTCATGCCACGGAAACGGCGATATGGCTTGCTCACGTCCTTCCAACATGAATTGCGTCCTGTTGCGCATGAATTGATGCAAACATCATGAATTGCGGCTGCGCCGCATGAGTTGTGCTGACGCGCATGGAAGAAGCAATCAATTCATAAAGGCGCGGCAAGAGCCCATGGCGCAGCCAGTTCGCTCTCGCGAAGCGGCAGATCATTGTATTTAATCGAGAGAGGAAGGCAAGACGAGCCTTCCTCTCTTTTATGCTTCTGCGCGTACGCGTATGTGCAGCGAGTGTGTGAATAGTTTTTCTGTACAGCGTTTTTCGCCTGCGGTCCGCTGGTTCGCTGTCGTGATTATTCCGTCATAGATGCCCTTTCGGCGTCTTTTGCCGCTTTCCAGACATACAGACCGAGCGCAAGTCCGATGACTCCGTATACCATAAATGTTCTGAAGTATTCGCCGAGCAGCGCCTGCCCGAAGAGCGACTGACCTATCTCAGGCGACATTATGAACATCGAGTTGAAAAGTATAGTGCCGAATATAGCGTTTTTGACGTTTGCCTTTGACGTCGACGCCCCACCGACAAGCAGCGAAGCTACAGAGAACATGCCTATCTGTGTATGAGCGTTGTATGTGTTGAGCGTGCCCATGTTCTGAAGGTAGATTATCTGTCCCCACGAAGCGAGCACAGTGGAGATCACGGTAGCGATTATCCTCGTGCGGTCTACGTCTATGCCGGAGACCCGCGATACGTTCTGGCTGAAGCCTGTGGAACGGAAATCCTGTCCCAGCTTCGTTTTTGTTATCAGCGACGTGAAGATGCAGAGCGCTGTTATCATAAGCCCTGTGACCACTGGTACCCGGCGCACCATCATGAGCTGTGAGTCGGTAATGATGGCGTGCAGGGAGACCGCCGCAATGGCGCCTCCGAGCAGCAGGTTTGCCGCGGCCTGCCCGCGGCTGTTTTTGTAGCTTTCTCCGCGTCTGTTGTTTATGATCCAGCGTGCGGCGGTGAAAATAAATATGCATACCGCCATAAGCAGCAGTGCGTATACAAAAGGCATCGTGCACATATCGTCGAGCGCGTATTTCAGTCCGCCAGCCTTGAGCGGAACAAGGTCGACAGTCATTCGCACCCCTATGCCGTCAGGCTTTATCATCGGGTGAGTCGCGGGAACGGCAATTATTACCCCGACTACGAAAAGAAAGAGGAACTGGTAAATGCCGTTGGCAAAGTAGCCCACTATGAGGCTCGCGATCATCTCCTGCCCTCTTGTCTTGTTGTACAGCAGCCCTGTGAGGTATCCGCATAGCGCCGCGACAAAAAATGCTATCGCAAAAGCGTAGAGCAACCCTGAAACCCCGCCCCCGTCGAAGTATCTGACTATCGAAACCGCTATCTGTCCCGACATAGCGCCTATGACTATGCCGAAGTTCAGCCCGAGCCCGGCAAGCACCGGGATTATAAGCGAGAGTACGAGAAAAGAGTTTCTGAATACGCGGCTCGACAGTTCAGAGAGAAAGAAGGGCAGAGTGACGTTGTCCGATATGAAAAAACCGAACAGAGTAAAAGCAATAAATATCAGAGTGACTATATTGTTCAGCAGCCACTGCGCGGCAGGATGCCCTGACGTCTTTGCGGCCTCGGGTGCCAGCATATTATTCATCATTTTGCATCTCCTTTGACCTGAGTCAGCGCGTAGAGTATTATGCCGTTCTGGATAATCATCCTCATTATCTCGGAAAGATCAGTGCCTGCGAAAACTACGTTTGCCACAGGAAGCGCGGTAGTGAGCAACCCCTGGAACAGAATCACGCCTATCACGACATGCGATACTTTTGCGCGCGACGCCGTAGCCCCTCCGATAAGAACGGCGGCTACAGCCGGAAATGCCATCATTAGCGGCGCGGTATAAAGCTGGGCGTAGCCGAAGCTCTGGCTGTAGACTATGATTCCCGCCGCTCCCAGTATCGTCGAAATAATGTTCGCCAGTATACGGTTTCTGTCGATATCGATCCCGGCTGCGCGTGCAAATTTCGGATTGATGCCGCCCGCTGATATCGCTATGCCTGTTTTTGAACGGAAGAATATCTGCGTAAGGATGCAGAAGAACGCGAATGTGAGCAGCAGACCGGTAGGGATTATGACGTCTCCTATGCGGAATTCCAGTATTTTGTTCAATATCTGCGCCGCGCCCACAGCGTCGAGCTGTATCGTTTCCCTCAGTCCCTTGCCTATGAACCAGCCCATCTTCGGGTTTTTGAACGGCAGTGTGAGCCATGCCAGGCACATGAGCGCCACTACAGAAAAACCGGTATATGTCGCTATCGTCATTTCGGAACCTTTTACCGCGTTCATCAGCTTGCCGTATCCGTAGCCCGCAGCCGCCGCAAGCGGAACGCATATAAGAAATGAGAGCGCAAGCCAGCCGAAACCGACAGCGCCCGCTTCGATGGCGCATACCATCGCAAAAAGGCCGCAGACTATGCCTATGGGGAGAGCAAAGTTGGGGCCTGTGCCCGACTGTATTGCCGGTACCATCGCAAGAACAAGTATCCCGTTCATCCCGGCGCGTTTTATGGTATCTGAGACAAGAGCCTGCATGGATATGCCGACTGCGAAACCTCCAAGCAGGGTAAGCAGCCAGAAAGCCGCTATTATCAAAGTAGGCAGGCCGACCTGCCCTGCCGCGGATAAAAGACGTTGCGATAAACTGTTTTCGGTCTTATTTTCAGCCATCAGGCGCAGCTCCTTTCAGCGCGTTTTTCTCTGCTGCCGGACATCATCAGCCCGAATTCGGCGTCCGAGGCGTCCGGCGGGAGCACTCCGCCGATGTTTCCTTCGCATATGATAATTATCCTGTCGCAGATACTGCGGAGTTCCGCCAGCTCGGAAGAGGTCATCACTATGGTCATGCCGAGCTCTTCGTTAAGCTTCAGCAGGAGGTCGAGTATAAGTTTTTTTGCGCCTATGTCTATTCCGCGCGTAGGTTCTGATACGAAAAGGAATGTCGGCTCAAGCGTAAGCGCGCGAGCCACGCAGACTTTCTGCTGGTTGCCTCCGGATAGCGACCCGGCGCGCTGCTGCGGCGATTCACAGCGTATATCCAGCTCTTTTATCATACCGAGAGCGTGTTTCCGTATAGCGCTGTCATTTCTGAATCCCATGCCCAATACTTTGGTCATGAACATTCCTCTTGTCTGCATAGCGGTGAACGCGATGTTCAGCTCTATCGATTCGCTGAGCAGGAGTCCGGCGCCCTTTCTGTCCTCGCTTACGAATGCGAGTCCGGAACTTACCGCGGCAAGAGGGTCGTTGAGTTTCAGTTCCTTCCCGTGGAAAACGACGTGCCCCTTTGAGGGGTATGTGCCCATTATCCCGTTTGCTATCCCAAGCTTGCCCTGGCCTGCAAGGCCTCCTATGCCTACGATCTCGCCTTTTTTGACTTCAAAGCTTACGCCGCGGACGCGTTCCCCGGGCATTGCCACATGGAGACCTTCCACAAGCAGCTCCGTTTCGCCGGAGATGTTTCTTTTTGTCTCGGAATTCCTCTCGATGGAGACCTTTCTGCCGATCATCATGGAGGCTATCTCCGCCGCGTTTGTCTGTTCGATGTCTTTTGTCGCGACAAGTTCCCCGTCCCGCAGTATCGTCACGCGGTCTGCAACGCTTACTATCTCGTCGAGGCGGTGACTGATGAAGATTATTCCTATCCCCATGCCTGCAAGACGCTTTATTGCAGCAAGCAGGTGTTGTGCCTCAGATTCTGTAAGTACAGCGGTAGGTTCGTCAAAGACCAGTATTTTTATGTCGCTCTTGTCTATCTCTCTTGCTATCTCTATGAACTCCAGATGCCCGACCGGCAGGCCTGCAACGGTGGTATAGGCCTCTATGTCCATATCCAGCGTGTCCAGCGCCCTTCGCGCGTCGGCATTCATTTTTGCCGTGTCTACCGTTTCAAGCCTTTTGCCTAAGAATTTCGATATGATGTTCGGCGACGTCGTTTCCCTGTTCAGCTTGATGTTCTCGGCTATCGTATACTGGGGTATCAGCATGAATTCCTGATGCACCATGCCGATGCCTGCCTGCATGGCGGCATGCGGAGATCTGATGTCGGCCTTTTGCCCGTCGATCAGTATTTCCCCGTCGAATCCTCCGGTAGAGTGTATGACCGGCATACCGAAGAGTATATTCATAAGAGTGGATTTTCCCGCTCCGTTCTCTCCGATCAGCGCGTGTATCTCGCCTTTTTTAACGTCGAAATTGATGTTTGTCAGGACCTTGTTGCCGTAATAACTTTTCGAGATATTGCGGAAACAGAGAAGTGGTTCTTCCAACAGGCGTCCCCCCTGATTTCAGAAATATGACTTATAACTGCCGCAGAAACGGATTCGCAGCAAAGCAAACCGCGAATCCGTTTCTGCGTGAAAATATATTATGTTATTCTTTTATCCGTCAGTATGTAAGGAAGTCCATAATGACGAAAAGGAACGTCGGATACTTCTTGCCGGCTTCGTCAACATAAGGATTTGTGCTGACGCTGACTCCGGCGTAGTCTGACATGCATTTTTCCAGAGCAGGGATATTGAGCTTGTCAAACGGAAGCTTGCCGTCTATTACCTGCATCGCGTATTCCGTGCCGGCGACGGTAGCCATCATCGAAACAGGCACAGGCCATGTCGACAGACGTCCGGCCACGCCTTTTTCCTTCAGTATCCTTCTTGTTTCGTCTATAACATGCTGCAGGTTGCCCTGCTGTGATGCGTCGGACTTTATGCCGAGCGCTGTGGGGAAGCCGTGGTAGGGGGACGGGCAGCAAGGCTGCGGGTAGATGGCTTTCGTGTCTACAACGGCTTTGATAAGCGGTATCTGCATTGCGCAGTTCGTCGAGAAGAATGCTGTGTCTTTGCCGTATTTAGCGACCATCTTGGGGACGTCTTCCAGTATGAACTGCTGTGCGCCTGGAAGTCCGGAATCTCCGGTCGGGTCGGGCGCCGTAGCGTCAACGAAGGTAATACCGAGTTTGGCGCACTCTTTTTTCATTATCTCACGGCGCGAAGAAAGGAGTACCTGCGACATATGTCTCGGGAATGAGTAATGTACGAAGGTTTTGGCTCCGAGCTTCTTTGCCTGCTGCGGGATCGCATAGCCCATGCCGAGTTCGTCGGGCTGGATTATCAGGCTTGCCCTTGCCGCCACATCCGGCGGGTTCTCTTGCGGCGTCGCGTAGACTATAAAGACGTCTTTCCTTGTCTCAAGGAGCTTGTCGACCGCGGCGTTTGTTCCGGGAACAGCCTGATTGATGATAAGAGCTTTGATATTGGGGTCATATGCAAGTTTTGCAACTATGCTGACCATCTGTTCCTGTTCTGCCATGAAATTGTCGGGCCAGGTCACGTGGACTATACGGTCTCCGTACTTCCTGACCATTTCCTGTGCGGAACGATATTCCTCTTCGTTCTGCGACACGGTGTTGGTTACGATTGCGACTTTGCCTTTCGGCGCCGCAAATCCCGCTGCCGCGGCTGCAACGATGGAAACAAGAACGCACACTAATATTACTGCTGTTTTGGTTGCCCAATGTTTCTTCACCTGTGCTGCCTCCTTCAGTTGTGTTGTTTGCAGATGCTTTTGAAAGTCTAAGCGTAATAGGCGTTTGTGTCAATCATACTCCGTACACCGGAAATAAAAAAGGTTCGCCCGTCCCGCGGAAGGCAGCGCCGGGAAAGGGTACGCGCTGTGCTATAATCTGGAAGAAAACGGGCCCGGCCTTTTTGAGAAACATGGAGCTGCTTAAATGTCTTATTCATCTGCCGATGATAAAGCCGATAATAAATTTATGGAAACAGAGCCGATGGTGCGGCTTATCATGCGCTTTGCTCTGCCGGCTATGGTCGGCATGGTCGCGGGCGCCATATACAATATAGTCGACAGGATATTCGTTGGCCGCTATGTCGGTTCCTACGGGCTTGCCGCGATATCGGTAAGTTTTCCTTCAATGCTCTGCATGATAGCTTTCGTACTCTTTATATGCACCGGAGGGGCTTCCCGCGTCTCTATCATGCTCGGCGCGAAGAAGCAGAAAGAGGCCGAGCGCGCGCTTGGCGCTGCGTTTGTGATGCTGGGCGCGGTCGCCGCGTTTTTCATGCTGCTTTCCTTCTTCGGCGCGGAAAAAATGCTTAAGCTCTCCGGCGCTGACGATAATATCCTGCCTTCCGCGCTCGCTTATCTCAGGATACTGCTTTTTTGCGCTCCGCTTGGGCTTTTCGGCTTTGCCGGAAATTCTCTTGTCAGGGCAAGCGGCAGCCCGAGGTACGCGATGTGCTCCCAGCTGATCGGCGCTCTCTCAAATATCGCGCTCGATGCGCTCTTTATCGCAGGCCTCGGCATGGGAGTCAAAGGCGCGGCATACGGGACCGTTATAGCCCAGGGGATATCCGCAGCCGTTTCGCTTGCGTATTTTACGAGAAAAAGCTCCTATCTGCGCATCAGGGCGCGCTTTATCACGATCCCTCGTCTTGATATCGTAAAGCGCATATGCTCGGTCGGGCTCTCTCCGTTTCTGGTAGAGCTCTCCTTCGTGGTGTTCATGACTTTGATGAACCGTTTTGTCGCGCTTTACGGAGGAAACGACGGTCTGTCTGCTGTGGGAATATTTCTGAGCATAGATTCGCTGCTCTTTCTGCCCGCCATGGCTATTGCGGAGGCAACGCAGCCTGTGATAGGCTACAACTACGGCGCGGGTCTCCCGCCGCGCGTCAGGGAGGCGATAAAGTACGCGCTCTGCCTGACCATCGGGCTGTATATAATAAGTTTTTTTGCCGCGGAACTCTTCGCGGAGGAAATGATGCGCCTCTTTACTTCCGATGAAAATATACTTGCCGTAGGCGTGCCGGGCATGAGGATAGGCTACATGGGCATGCCTTTTATGGGAATAACGCTGGTCACGCTGTCGGCGCTGCACGGGCTGGGCAAGGGCGGGATGTCGCTTGCGCTTTCGTTCTGCAGGCACGCTCTGTGCATGTTCCTGCCGCTGCTTACGCTGCCGCGCTTCTTCGGCATGACCGGCGTCTGGATGGCCTATCCTGTCAGTGATTTCGGCGGCGGCCTCATATCATTATGTTTCCTTGTATGGGTGCTGCGCTGGCTAAAAAGCCCGGGGGCGCTCTCCGTCAGGTAGCGCGCCAGCACGGCGGGCGGCTGTCGCCGCTCGCTTTTTGCGGGAGACCGTAAATATCCCCGCCTGCCGGTCGTTTCTGTCTTTTTTGATATATGCGGCGCTTTTGATCGACAGTGAAATAAAAAGATATAACATGGTATAATTTCTGCATATTCAACGGGCGCGCATTTTTCGCTCTCTTACGCCTGTGCTCCGGAGGGGTTCTCTTGCTGCGTTTAATTGTAAAGTTTGTTATGCGTCTCTTCTTCAAGGTCAGGGTAAAAGGATGGGAAAACTGGGAGAACGCCGGAGACGGAGTGCTTATTGCGCCAAATTACGTTTCTTTTATAGATCCTCTGATACTTGCGGTGTTCCTGCCCGAAAAAGTCCCCTTCGCGATAGAGCGCCGGCTTACGAAAAAGCGCTTCGTCAGCTTTTTCCTGCCCGTTGCGGATACCCATATCCTTGACGCGGACGCGCCACTTTCGCTGAAATATTTCCTGAACCTGCTGAAAAACGGCGGACGCTGCGTGATATTCCCGGAACTGCAGCCCACCACGATCGGCAATCCGATGAAGGTCTCTCCAGGCGTTGCTATGATAGCAGACCGCACGAAGGCGAAGATTCTGCCTATACATATAAAAGGCACCGAGCGCACGCCCTTTTCGCGCATACAGCATAAGCGCGGAGTGCGCTTTTTCTCCGAGGTGACCATAACGATATTCCCGGTAAAGAGCCTTGATATCCCCGAAGGACTTACTGGTTCGAAGCGCAACGCTGCAGCAGGGCGCGCGCTCGAACGCATAATGGACGAAGCGTCGCTTTACGCGCGCCGCAAGGAAAAACCGTTCTGGGACATACTGCTTGACGCAAGGAGCGAGTTCGGCGGCAACGTCCGTATATTCTGCGACGCGGGGGCTAAGCCGGTAACGTACAACGGCTTTATAACAAGGGTGCTGCTTATAGAAGACGCGCTTCGCCGGCAGAATTTCGGCGAAACGAACATCGGTGTGCTGCTGCCTACGTCGCTTGGCGGCGTTATCACCATGTACGCGCTGCAGAAGTTGGGCATGGTACCTGCGATGCTGAACTTTTCGCTCGGTCCGCGCGCTTTGGTAAACTGCTGCCGCACCGCGTGCCTTAAGACGGTCATATCGTCGAAGAAGTTTATAACGTTAGGGAAGTTAGAGGCGCTCTCACAGGCTATAGAGGACGCCGGCATCCGCATATTCTGGCTCGAAGACGCGGCTCCTCTCATCACCACAGGCAAAAAGCTTTCTGCGGCGCTGCGCACTCCTTTCCTGCGCTCGCGTCCGGTGATGCCCGGAGCAGTGGAAAAACCGGCTGTTATCCTCTTTACTTCCGGCTCGGAGGGCGCGCCTAAGGGAGTCGTGCTGAGCTACAAGAACC
>JAFYJW010000017.1 GCA_017537925.1 Synergistes sp.
ATATATCCGTCGTTACGCGGAATATCTCCGCTTCCGGGATAGTGACGGATGCGGCGTTGTTTTCCGCGTCGTATCTGACTTCCATGTTCTGAAGGTCTGTCGTAAGGTCAACAGTGACCGGCACGGTCAGCCTGAGCTGCCGTTTTGTTCCCGGAACAGCCGTATCCGTAAACGGTATGTTGAGCTTGGAGAGCGCGCTTTCCACGCTGACTTCGAATGTGTCGGTGTAGGTGACCAGCTTCTGCTGCTCCAGAATCTTCTCTTTCAGTATGGCTACCGTCATAGTATTCCCGGGGCGGGGGCTCAGACCTTCGGAATCGGACAAACAGCCGCGGGGCGTGAGTTTCAGCAGGTGCTGGCTCTGTATGAACAGAACGGCCGCCGCCGCTAAAAGCAGTATTATAAATAATGCTTTTCCACAATTTCTTTTGACCGTTTCTCCGTTGGTGCTGCCTTCTTCTTTTGCGTTTTTCACTGCGCTGTTTTCTTCCGTGATTATGCTTTTTTTATCTTTCATTTCTATATCTCCTTTTTATGTTATACGTTAATATCCGAGTATCTCTTCCGCGTTCCGAACCGGTGACGGCGCGCCCTGGCCCTGTATCGCAGCCCTAGGCGCGGCCGCACACCCTAACACCACCGAATAAAAATATTCCACAAGAGCATCAGAGGCAAAATAATCATGTCGTTCTCCTCAGTCCACGTGTAATCAGTCATGCCAACCATCTCTCGTTCGCAGCGCAAAAAGTCCTGGCGTCAGAAGAACCGGAAATATTCATCCGGCGCTTCAGGCGCGCAATGATGACCTAACGGCATGTCTCTCACAAAATGCGTCTGTGACGCTCCCCGTTTCCTGATCCTGCCCTTAACGCTTACCGCTCTGTTTTTGAATTTGTCTTTGAATTATTCGAACCGTGTGTCTCTGTCGCGGACGACATAGGTCCATAGAAAGGGTTTCCGAAATACCCGCCGGCTGCCGATGATGTTTCTTCAATCTTATCGGCCTTTTTTCTGCACTCGCGTTTTAGCATATCTGTGTCAGTGAAATCTCTGCCGTAATGCTTACGGCTGGCAGCGCAAAGCGCCAAAACGGCAAAAAGAACTGTTCCGCCATGATCCTTTTCAAAATATTTTCCAATCGCTTCCCGCGCAGACTGCCAACCTGCCGGCCGGCTCTGCATCAATGATTTTCCTCCTACACACAGCGCTATGGCGCTGCATACTATGCTTCTTTGTCTTTTCTAATACCTTAATATCATATTCTTTCTCGATATATCTGATATACATCGGGATCTTGTCCATCGTCTTGGTAATGGCAGAGTTGTTGTGCGCCCTTGAATGCTTCATAGATTCATCAATGTGCACGCCGCCTCTGCCATAGTATTCTTCAACACCCTTTCTATAGGCCTGACTAAAAAGGAAGAACTCTTCGGTACCTACGAGCAAGTAAAGGGAATGGACACCTTTGTTGGTTAGCCTGCAATAGATCGTGGTCTTCATAAAATACCCCCATCTTCAGCAAAGATCTTTGTCCCATATAATTAATAGAGACAAAACAACTGCGGCTTAACATTTTTCATAACTTGCCTGCGGCCATATTTCTTATTTTTAATATTTATATGCCTGGTTTCTTTTTTCTCCGGCCTTTGTATTTAACAAAATCAAGAAAGATATACTTAATGCGGCCTTTCAGCCGACGTCTGATATGCTCATGCGATACTGCTGAATGCGTCTCCGAGCTTCTCAAAGAAGTTTTCGCACTGCAGCGAGATCGACACAAACGATAAGATGATGCCGAAAGAACCGGGAAGGTACAGGACGCTCTCCGCGCTGATGATGTTCATAAAGCAAATCCCGCCTAAAGACAGCAACGCGAGAGGAACATACTGCCTCATGCCGAGTGCGCATACCGTGAGCGCTGCTATGGCTGCCATGCTTGTTACCCCGCCCTGCAGAAATTTAGTCGTATCGCCGAAGGCTACGTCGAAGACAAGGGTCAGCGCGTATATGTCGGCTATCAGAAGCATTATCCCGAACAGCGACATGTCAGCATCGACCAGAAATCCTCTGAGCTTGAGGAATGCGACAAGTATCAGCGCAAACACCGCACCGAGCATCCCGCCGTAGTGTAAAACGGTATGCGTTCCGGATATGCCGCGGGGGATAAAGTAGAGCCACCTCGGAAGCCACGCTCCCCATACCGGTTCGTTGTATACGGAGAATATCGCTATCGCCGCGGCGCAGAAAAGCAGCGCTGTTATTTTCCTTGATACTTCGCCCATTCTGCCAAAAAGTATCGAATACATTGTTATTCTCCTCCCCGTGCTCAGCGCACGTTGACCTCGACGTATTTGACGCCGAACCTCTTTATCATTCCTTCAAGAAGATTCCTTGCCCGCCGGTTAGCAAATGGTATGTAGCCAGACTCGAGTGTCTGCGCTCTTGCCATGTTCTCTGCTTCGACAAGCATCGCCTGCTGCTCTCCGGCCGTCACTTCACCGTCCCATAAATTCCTTATGAAGCCTATTTCCTGTTCCAATCTTATATTCGATATATCCGTCGTTACGCGGAATATCTCCGCTTCCGGGATAGTGACGGATGCGGCGTTGTTTTCCGCGTCGTATCTGACTTCCATGTTCTGAAGGTCTGTCGTAAGGTCAACAGTGACCGGCACGGTCAGCCTG
>JAFYJW010000018.1 GCA_017537925.1 Synergistes sp.
CCCTTGCCTTCGAACGCCGCCCCACGGCGGTGCTCGAGGCGCTCGCGAAGCTTGAGGAGCACAGGCTGGGCGACTGCGCCGCGGCTCTTTCGCACGCGGTGCGCGCGCTTCGCTGGCTCGAAAGCCACAGAGTCTTCAGGGATTCCCGCTGGGAGGAAGAACGAAAGAATTTCAGGCACCGCATAGAACGTCTTGAAAGAAAGCTGAGCTGCAGGGACACGGAATAGAGCCGGCCGAAAAGCGCGCCGGCGCTGCGTTTTTCAACCTCCTTTATGCTATACTTAAACAGTGTTCAGGGCATTTTTAAACGAAGAATGCCTCACATGGTTTTTTTATGTGAAAATATATATGAAGAGGCCTGAGCGGAGAGCTCCGGCGGTTTAGGAGGAATTGTTTTGGAAGAGCAGACAGCGCTTATCGCCGGAGAAGGCTCGCTTCCTGTCGAGATCGCAAGACGCCTTACCGACAGAGGCACTCCCCCGGTGGTCTACTCTATACGTGAAAATATAGGCGAGCTCTCGCGTTATGCTTTTGACGTCGTCAACATGACGAAACCGGACTTCGGCTTCACGATAAAAAATATGAAGCAGCACGGAGTAAAGAATATCATCATGGCGGGCGCCGTCTCCAAGACGCTCGTATTCAAGCCGGCTCTGTTTGACCTCACCACTCAGCGTTTCCTTGCGGGACTGCTTTTCCGCGACGATCATTCGATTCTTGGCGCGATAGTCGATTTCCTCGAAAAAGAGGGTTTTCATGTGCTGAGCTACCGTGACATAGTGCCTGACCTGCTTGCCAAAAGCGGCCATATCGCCGGACGCCACGCTACGAAGGAGGAGCTTGACGACGCGGAGTACGGCTTTTCGGTCTGCAGGACCGTGGTCCCGCTTTCTTTCGGGCAGACCGTCATAGTGCATAAGCGTTCGGTGGTCGCGGTAGAGGCAATGGAGGGGACGGACGCTACGCTGCTGCGCGCCGGCTCCTTATGCAGGGGCGGCGTCGTGGCAAAGATGATGCGTCTCGACCAGGACGAACGCTATGATATACCTACGGTGGGGCCTGATACGCTTTATCATATGGCGCAGGCGAAGCTGACATGCCTTGCGCTGCACGCGGGCTGGACTCTTATGGTCGAACCGGACGAGTTTCGCCGGGCCGCCGAAGAAAAGAACATCTCCGTGATCGGGGTGGAAGTTTGTCGATCTTCATAAGCTCCGCTGAAGCATCCGGAGACCACTACACCGCCGCTCTGGCAAAAAAGCTGCGCGCCTGCGGATACGACGGCGAAATATGGGGGATGGGCGGAGTCGAACCGCGCGAAGCCGGCGTAGATGTGATGTGGCCGGGCGAACGCCTGCAGCTGCTGGGGCTTACGGAAGTGCTGCCGGCGATTCCGTCTATTATTTCGCTGCTGTCGGAGATGACGGAAACGATAGCCCGCCGGAAGCCGGACGCGGTCGTGGTCTGCGACAGCCCGGACTTTCATATGCATCTTATAGCGAAGCTGCGGAAGCGCGGGTATGAAGGACGTATTTTTTATATATCGCCGCCCTCTGTCTGGGCATGGCGGAGCGGGCGAGCGGACGCGCTGCGCCGTTATGTGGATGTGTGTCTGCCGCTATTTGAGTTTGAGCACAGCTATCTTTTGTCGTGCGGATGCCGCAGCAGATGGAAGGGATATCCCCTTCTTGAGGAGTTCCGGCAAAGCGCGGGCGCTTCCGCGGCAAATGACCCCGTGCTTGCGTCGGATCGGATAGTCGCGTTTCTTCCGGGAAGCAGGAGGAGCGAAATAAACAAGCTTCTTCCGATAATGCGCGAAAGCGCGGACGTGCTTGCCGCTAAGGGCTGGAGCCCGGTATTCTCCGTGGCGCCGGGGCTGAACCCGGCGGTGCGCGACAGAATGATCGAGGAGTTTACGGACGCCGGCGTGAGCTTTTATACCGGCCCGGGGCGGGATCTTATGGAGCGCGCGCGCTGCGCGGTCGGCGCAAGCGGCACGATAACGGTGGATGCCCTGATTCTTGGCTGCTATATGGTGGTCACGTACAAACTGAACCTCATCTCCGCCCTTGTCGCGCGCTGCGTTATAAAGACTAAGCGCTACGCGATGGCAAATATCCTGGCGGGGTGCGATATGTTCCCGGAGCTGCTGCAGGAAAACGCGACGGCGGAAAACATCACGGAACGCGCGCTTGCATGGCTTGACGGCAGCAGCGAGTTCCGTGCGGGTATAGAAGAGACGATGGAGCGCGCCAGAGAGACTCTGGGAGAGGAAGGCGTCTATGACTTCTGGAGCGAAGAGATAATGAAGGAAACGGGAAAATGCTGAAGCTCGCAAAAAAAGAAGAGTGGGCCTCATATTTCCGCGTTCTTAAATACTGCGTTCCCTACAGGAAGCAGCTCTGCTACGCGATCATAAGCATGATCCTTGCCGCGGCTGTCTCCATCATACCGCCGTGGCTTATAAAAAATGTCGTCGACGACGTTCTTATAAAGAAGCAGATGTATATGCTGAATATCCTCTGCATAAGCGTCGTCGTGCTTTATGTGCTGAAAGCGCTGCTCTCCTACGCGAACCTTTATCTGATGACGTGGGTGGGACAGAAGGTCGTCATAGATATAAGGCTCGAGCTGTACGACCACACGCAGAGGCTTTCGCTTGCCACTCTTTACAGCAAGCGTTCCGGCGAGTTCCTGTCGCGCATCACGAACGACGTGGCGACGCTGCAGAACATACTCGCGTCGGCCGTCATAGATTTCGTCGTGCAGGGCGTGACATTTGTAGGCATAATAGGCCTTCTCATATTCCTTAACTGGCGGCTTATGATCATCACGTTCATGATCATACCGATAGCGGTGCTGGCGATGGACAGAGCCTCCTCGAAGCTGCGCCGCGTTGGCGGGGTGATACAGGACAGGCTCGCTATGGTGGCCGCCATCGCTCAGGAGGCCGTATCCTCGATAAAGATAGTGCGCTCTTTCGCTACAGAAGAGGAAGAGTACGAGCGCTTCCGGGAAGAGAGCATGCAGCACTTCAAGGCGCTCATGAAGGGTACTCAGGTGCGCGGCGTGCTTGAAGGCGCGGTGGAGGTCATCCTGATATCGGCGCTTGCCCTTATCCTGTGGAGCGGCGGCCGCAGCGTCATTGCCGGACGCCTCACGGCGGGCGGCCTTATCGCGTTCTGCACCTATATAGGGCTTCTTGTACAGCCGGTGCGCACGCTCTCGCGCGTGATAAGCACGATACAGCAGGGAGCAGCCTCCGCGGACCGCATATTCGAGATACTGGACGAGAAGAACGAAGTGCCTCTTGCTGAAGATCCGAAGATACTTTCTCCGATGAAGGGAAGGATCTCGTTCGAGGACGTGCACTTCTCATATAACAGCTCAAAGACAGTGCTGGACGGCCTTTCGTTCGATATAGCGCAGGGAGAGAAGGTAGCGATAGTAGGCCCGACAGGCGCAGGCAAATCCACGATAGCCGACCTGATAATGCGCTTCTACGACCCTCAGAGCGGCGCGGTAAAGATCGACGGAGAGGATATACGCGGCGTCGAGATAAAATCATACCGCCGCCAGATAGGCATAGTTCCGCAGGATCCGGTGCTGATGAAGGGGACCCTTGCCTACAACATCGGCTACGGATGCAGGGAGGTCACTAAGGAGGCGCTCGTTCAGGCCGCGGAGATCGCGGGCATTTACGACTTTATAATGTCTCTGCCGCAGGGCTTCGACACAGAGGTCGGGGAACGCGGCGTCACGCTTTCCGGCGGACAGCGCCAGCGCGTGGCGATAGCGCGCGCGGTCGTGCGCGATCCGAAGATACTGATAATGGACGAGGCAACGTCGTCCCTGGACGCGCTGGTCGAGCAGCAGGTCCAGGAAGCGATGCACAACGCGATGGAGGGCCGCACCTCTGTCATCATAGCGCACCGGCTTTCGACGATACGCGGCGCGGACCGCATTTTTGTGCTGAAGGACGGCAAAATCGTCGAGACGGGCACCCACGACGAGCTTATCTCTGCCGGAGGACATTACTTCCGGATGTACGAAGCAAGCAGCGGCCTGCAGCTGCCGGAAGAAGCGTGACATGTCCCGGCTCCTGAACAGCTATCTTAAGTATGTGCGCGGCGAGAGCGGTTTTTCGCTGTGGAATGTTTTATACCCCTGTCAGTTCATAACTTCAGCGTGGATGAAGCTCCGCATAGGGCTTTTTGACCGCGGGCTCTTCGCCGTCACGGACCCCGTGCTTCCCACCATAAGCATCGGCAACAACAGTTTCGGCGGCACTAACAAGACGCCTGTGGCGGAATATATCGTAAGGCAGTTTGCAGAAAGCGGGATAACGGCGGGAGTCGTGAGCCGCGGCTACAGCACGAGGGAGCACCCTCCGCTGTGGATCGGTCAGGACAGCAGGAGCATGGAGCGCGGCTTTGCCGGAGACGAGCCGCTTATGTTGGCAAAGCGTCTTCCGAATCACAAGATAGTTGTGTCGAGGAACCGCCTTGAGGGCGTAAAGCTGCTTGCGGCGCTCGGAGCCGAAGTGGCCGTGACGGACGACACTTTCCAGCACAGAAAGATGGCGCGCGACGTCGATATCGTTTTGGTCGATTCGACCTGCCCCTTCGGAAACGGAGGAATAATGCCGGCCGGGCTGATGCGCGAACCGATGTCCGCGTTCCGCCGCGCCGATATCATTCTGCTGACAAAAGCAAATCAGACTACGAAAGAAGCGGTGGAGGCAATAAAGAAAAAGCTTTCGCCGTACGTCGAGGCGGACAGGATCTTTACCGCCGACATGAAGCTTGAAAGATGGCTCAGCGTGGCGTCCGGCGGCGAGAAGAAGCTGCCGGAGGATTTTTCGCCGCGCGGCAGATATGTGGCGCTTTCCGCCATCGGGAACCCCGAAGGCTTTTACAGCTTCTTAAGGGAGCTGGGCGTGGAACTTGCCGGCTGCCGCACCTTCAGGGACCATCATATGCTTACTCCTGAAGAGGCCGGGGAGCTTGAGGACTTTGCCGCGCGCACCGGAGCGGACGGCTTCATATGCACTGAAAAAGATCTTATGAATATCACGCCGGGATTCTCTTTCCGGCTCCCGCTCTATGTGCCGTCGATCTCCGTTTCTGTCAGGGATTCCTGCGGTTTCCGGAAGAAGATAGCAGAAAAGCTGAGGCCGTCGTTTCTGGTCTCGTCAAACGGCCACGGAGAGGATTCGATCGGAGTCGTGCTGGCGAAGAAACTTAAGGAGCGCTTCCGCTGCGCCCGGGTCGACGCGTTCACTCTGGTCGGCACCGGCAAGCAGTACAGCGACGAGGGCATACGCGTGATATCGCCGCCTTCCGACATGCCGAGCGGCGGCGTGATAAAGTACGCTCTGTCGGATCTTATGCGTGACATGCGCAGCGGGCTCGGCGGCTCGATAAAGGAGCAGCGCGACGCGCTTCGCCGACTGCGCGGCCTCTACCGCACTCCTGTCTGCGTAGGCGACGTCTATCTTGCGTCGAGCCTGCTGTGGGGTCAGGGAATGAAGCCGCTGCTTGTAGCGACGGCAAAGACGGTCTACCTTTCCGGCCATCTGCGCATCGAGAAGTGGCTGATGCGCAGGCGCTGCGTGCTTGTCTTTACCCGCGACGAGGAGACGGCGAAGGAACTTGCGTCCGACGACGTGCCCGCGGTTTTTTACGGCAATCCGATAATGGATCTGCTTGACGAAGCGACGATGCCCGCTTTCGCGTGGGACGAGACCGGAGCCAAGGTGCTGCTGCTGCCAGGCAGCCGTCCGCGCGCGTATGAGGATATAAAGCTTATCCTGGACACGGCGGAGACGCTTTCCGGCAAGATCCGCTGCAGCTTCGTCATGGTGCCCGCGCCTACTATAGAAGTGAAAAAGCTTGCGGAAAATCTTGAGGGATGGACGCTCGCGGAGGATGAGAGCAGGCTGTCGAAGGACGGTATAACGATCAATATCTGCCGGGAGCCGCTTGCGGCCGCCGCTTACGGGGCGGAGCTGCTGATAGGCTTGGGCGGGACCGCCAACCAGCTTTGCGCCGGGCTCGGGATACCGGTCGTTTCGATAATAGAGCGCGGCAAGCTGCGTCAGAAAAAGCTGCTCAGGGAAGCGGAGATCCTTGTGCCTGCTACTGCGGAAGATCTTTCCGAAGCGGCGCTTAAGGTCCTTTCCGACAGCAGTCTGCGCCGTTTCATGCAGGAAGCAGGCATAAAAAATTTAGGGCGCACCGGCGCGCTGGAAAAGGTCGCCGAGTACTGCGCCGATAATTTAGGCTGGGAGACGCGCTGCCGCGTTTATGAAAAATACAGTAAATATCTTGCTGCATCCTGCGAAGGAAAGGAAGGTACAGCATAATGGACGTCAAAAAAGTAAAAGTACGCGATATCACGGTGGGCGGCGATAAGCTCACGATAGTTGCAGGCCCCTGCGTGCTCGATACTTATGAAGAAGCACTTTTTATCGCGCGGGAGATGAAGGGATATTGCGCGGAATTCGGCTTCAACTACATATTCAAGGCTTCTTTCGACAAAGCGAACCGGACGTCGATAAGCAGTTACCGCGGCCCGGGGCTTGAAAAGGGGCTTGAGTGGCTCTCACTGATAGGAAAGGAAGCCGACGTGCCTGTGGTCACGGATATACATGAGCCGTATCAGGCGGAAGTTGCGGCAAAGCATGTCGACCTGCTGCAGATACCCGCCTTTCTCTGCCGTCAGACGGATCTGCTTGCCGCCGCAAGCCGCACCGGGCTGCCGCTCAATATAAAAAAAGCGCAGTTTATGGCGCCGGAGGATATGGCGTCCGTGGTCGGCAAGTGCAGGGAAAGCGGCTGCAGCGACGTGATACTCTGCGAAAGGGGAACGTCGTTCGGATATCATGAGCTGTCGGTCGATTTCCGTTCGCTGCCGGTGATGCGGGCTCTCGGCTGCCCTGTCATGTTCGATGCGACGCACAGCGTGCAGAAGCCGGGCGGCAAGGGAACATGCAGCGGCGGGAACCGCGCCTTTGCGCTGCCTCTGATGCGCGCGGCTGCGGCTATCGGCGCCGACGCTATATTCATGGAAGTGCATCCGCGTCCGGACGAAGCGAAGTGCGACGGCCCGAATTCGCTTCGCCTGCTGGACATGCGCGGCATTCTGCGTCAGGTATATGAAATAGATAAGGTCGTCCGCAAGGATATCGGTTTTGCGGAAATCAGTCCCGAGTGAGGTGCCGGATATGAATCTGCCTTATGAAAGAGAAGAAAAAAATTACAGCGTCGAGGAGCTGATAGCGGCCGGAAAGGCGATATTGAGCCGCGAGGCCGAAGCGCTTACGACAGCCACGGCGAGGATAGGGGAAGAGATGGCGGCCGCCGCGCATCTTGTGAGCCGCTGCCGCGGGCGCGTCGTCGTTTCCGGACTCGGGAAGTCTGGGCACGTGGGGCGCAAGACCGCCGCGACGTTCGCGTCGCTCGGAGTGCCCGCCTTTTTCCTGCACGCGACGGAAGGCGCGCACGGTGATTTAGGTATGGTATGCCGCGAGGACGTCGGCTTTTTCATCAGCAACAGCGGCGAAACGCAGGAGCTGATAGCGCTTATCCCCTACTTCAAACGTCTCGGGGCGCCCATCATAGCGGTCACGGGCAATATGGATTCGGCGCTTGCGCGCGAGGCGGACATAGTCCTGAACTGCCATGTGGAGAGCGAAGCAGACCCGCTGAAGTTAGCGCCCACCAGCAGCACGACGCTGCAGATGGCGCTCGGGGACGCGGTGGCGGGAATGGCTACGCTGCTGCTCGGCCTCCAGAAGGAAGATTTCGCGCTCTTCCATCCGGGCGGAGCGCTCGGCAAGCGTCTTCTGCTGCGTGTGTCGGATCTTATGGGCAGCGGCGACAGGCTGCCTGTTACGAACCGGAAAGCAAGGATACGCGACGCGATATTCGATATAACAAGCAAAGGCTACGGCGCTACGGCAGTCGTCGACGACGAAGGCCTGCTCGTCGGGGTATTTACCGACGGAGACCTGCGCCGCTTTATAGAGAAGAAGGGACTTGAAGGGCTTGAACTTCCGGTGTCGGAGGCAATGACGACGCATCCGCGCGTGATAGCTCCGGACCGCCTTGCGGCGGAGGCCGTGCGGATAGTCGAACAGTGGGAGGTCTCCGCGCTGATAGTAGTCCAGGACGGCAAACCGATAGGCATGGTGCATATCCACGAGATACTCAAAGCGGGGGTGGCGTAGCTGTTTTTTCTGCGCACGCTTTACGGCCTTCTGACGAACGTCTTTTTTGCGCTGTCGGAAAAGTCTCTGAAGGCCAAATACAGCGAGGGAAACGACGAAAGGCAGGGGATGATACCGCAGCAGAAGCTATCCCTGCTTGGCGGCGAGCACCCTTTGTGGATACACGCTGTATCGGTCGGAGAGGTGCAGGCCGCCGTTCCCTTTATCAAAGCTGCGCGCGACGACGGCTTTGCCGGCAAAATAGTGCTTTCCACGACGACGCAGACGGGGCGCGCAATGGCCGAGAGGCTCGGTTCTGGGCTGTACGATTTTCATATCTACTACCCCTGGGACAAGATGAAATTCGTAAAGCGGGCGCTTGATGCGCTAAATCCGGCCGCGTTTGCGGCGGCCGAGACCGAGCTGTGGCCCAATATGCTTTATGAATGCAAAAGGCGCGGCATACCCGCGTTCCTTGTCAACGGGCGCGTTTCGGACAGGACATGGCGCCGCATAAGCGGCGGGTTTTTTAAATATGCCGCATCACGCGCCTTTTCGCTCTTTGAATGCATATTCCTGCGGGATGAGGAGGACGCGCGCAGGCTCTCGTCGATAGGCGTGGACCGGAAGAAGATGCTCGTTACCGGCGACGCCAAGGTCGACGCGCTTCTTGCGAGGAAAAACATAGCGTCCCGCGATGAATGGCTCGATAAACTGGGGCGGGACCGGCCGATATATATTGCCGGCAGCACTCACACCGGCGAGGATGAAAAGGCGCTTTACGCGTTTGAGCAGCTGCGCGCGGCCGAACCGGAAGCGCGGCTCATCATCGCTCCGCGGCACCCTGAAAGGGCCGACAGCGTCTGTAAACTGATTCCTGATAAATATAACTTTGCAAAATTATCGTCGCCTATATCCCCCGAGTGGGATATACTTGTTGTAGACAGGATAGGCTGTCTTTTCGACCTGTACGGCACGGCGCGCTCGGCGTTCGTCGGCGGCAGCTTCACCGACAACGGCGGGCAGAACATACTGGAGCCCTTTTCGTGGGGAGTCCCGCTGCAGTACGGTCCTCATATGGAAGACTTCGCTCAGGCCTCCCGCGCCTTTATCGCGATGGGCGCGGCGGATCAGGTCGCTGACGAAAAAGAGCTGGCGGCGGCGTGGATTCGTGTGGCGGAGTCAAAAGACGGCGAAAAGTGGCACGAGCTCAGCCGCGAATATTTTGAAAAATCGCGCGGCGCTTCTATGCGCGCGTGGAAGATAATAAAAAAATCCATCTTATTGGAGGAAGATCGATGACGGCAAAGATCAACCGTGAACTGATCGAAAAATTCCGCAGCGAGCTGGACGAACGCTCACAGCAGACGCTTGCCGCGGCCGCGGATGCGGTCATAGCGGCAAAAAAACGCGGCGGAAAGGTAGCCGTCGTGACGGGAAGCGGCCCTAACCTGCACGAGGGCGTTACGACGCTGATAGCTGAGCTCATCGAAAAAGGCATAGTCGACGGCGTCACGACGAGTTCCGCGGTAATAAACCACGAGATGGGCGGCGCGCTCGACCGCGTTAAGATGTGCGGGGCCGCACAGTTAGGGCTTGACGAACGCTTCATGCCGCGCGGCAATGTCTTTGAATTCACCGATATGACAGACGCTGAGCTTGACGCTCTTGCGGAAGAGATGCTTCTTGACCGCGAGCTTCTTGCGAAGCGGCACGACGCTGAAGGACATTTCGTGATAAAGGCCGCGGCCAATATGGCCTACCCGATGGGGCTGCGCACGGAAAAGTTGGCCGAGGAGATACTTTCGATATGCCGCCAGACCGGACTGCCGTTTGAAGCGGTGGCCGGATGGGGCTGCGACCGCCGCACGATGCTCGGGGCCGGAGCCGCAAAGGGAGTCCCGGTGCTCGTGACGATTCCGCAGCTCGTGGGAGGCGGCCATGTCGGCATGGCTGTCGGCGACAGCATCCCGGTAGCGGAGCGCTCGCGCCGCCTGTCCGCGATGCTCGGGGCCTCCGACGTGATAATAGAGTCCGCGGTGGCGCTGACTCAGGAGATACACGACGGCCCCTTCGAGACATATACCGGGCACGGCATATGGTCGTGGTGGCAGGGGCAGCCGGTATACAGCCTTAAGGATAAGACGCTGATACGCTTCGACCTTGACGAAAATCTGCGCAGGGCTCAGGATCTTCAGAAGTCGAGCGCGATGATACAGGAAGCGATAAACAAGGGCCTGCCGAAGACAAAGATATCGAAGATCCCCTTCCGCATGGAGATGTCGGCGTTCGCGCGCCACGAAGGCAGCCTGCCGGTGATCGGCGATATCGGCATGATATGGCCGGTCTTTGCGCTTACGATCGCGGAAGCTCTCGGCATAGAGCTTGATTTCATGAGCTACAAGCAGGAGACGGAAGACGGGCGTGCGATGCGCGAATGGATAGTGAAAAACGTGCGTCCTCTTGACCGCGCAAAGATGCTTGAAGCTTTCCGCAAGTGGCAGGAGGCGCGCAGATGAGCGGGAAGAAATTTCTCGGAGTGATACCGGCCAGATATCAGTCTTCACGGCTGCCGGGCAAGCCTCTTCTTGAGATAGGCGGACGGACGATGCTGGAGCATGTCTACCGGCGCTCCGTGGCTTCCGAAGTATTTTTCCGCGTCGTCATAGCGACCGATGACAGCAGGATATATGACGCTGCGGAGGGATTCGGCGCAGACGTGCTGATGACGCGTCAGGATCATCCGGACGGCTCCAGCCGCGTGGCGGAGATAGCGGCGAAGGTGGACGCCGATTATGTGATAAACATTCAGGGAGACGAGCCTCTTATCGACCCGCGCATGCTGCGCGAGCTTGCGGACGGCATTCTGAACGACGAGAGCGCAGACGCCGCTACCGTCTGCGTCCCCATCAAAAAGGAAGAGGACTTCCTGAACCCGAACATAGTGAAGGTCGTAAGGGCCCGCAACGGGCACGCTCTCTACTTCAGCCGTTCGCCTATACCCTACCGCCGCTGCGAGACGGGCTGCCCCATATGGGAGCATCTGGGCATATACGCATTCAAAAAGGATTTTCTGCTCAAGTTCGTAGCGCTGCCGCCGACGCCGCTGATGGAGGCGGAGTGCCTGGAGCAGCTGCGCATTCTTGAGCACGGCTATTCGATGATCGTGATACCGACAAGATATCCGTCGGAAGGGCCGAACGTCAATACGCCGGAGGACCTCGAAGAGGTAAGGCGCATATTCGAGCGCAGGAAAAACGGAGATAAATGAGCGCAGGCGACGCACTGAAAGTCATTGTTATACTGAGCGACGGCATCCGCGGACACATCAATCAGAGCCGCGGGATAGCGTACTGGCTGTCGCGGCTTACGGGCGCGGAGATACTTGAGAGCGACGTGCCGCAGCTTACCGGAGCGGCCAGAGCCCGCGCAAAGGCAGGAAGCCGCGTGCTTGTCGGAGGCACGAGGCGGGACGCGCGCGACTGGCTGGCCGCGGCTGACGGAGACGCCCTCATACGCCGCGTAGGCCAGTGGTTTGCCGAGCGAAACGTCCAGGAGGGCGCCGGAAGCGTGCTTATAATTTCCGCGGGCAGCACCGCCGCCCCCTATAATATCGCGCTCGGCTATATCTGGCGCTGCGCGTGCGCCACTGTGATGACGCCAAGCGTGATAGGCACCGATCCCTTTGATTACGCGATAGTCCCGGAGCATGACTGTCCGGACAGAAAACCCAACATATTTGTGACGCTCGGCTCACCGAACTACGTGATAAAGGAAAGACTCAAAAAAGAGGCGCAGGCGCTGCTTGCGGAATGTCCTTCGTCCGCGCGGGAAAAATGGTCTGTGCTGATAGGCGGCGACGACGCCAACTATTCAGTGACCCCGCAGTGGCTGAAAAAGCGCCTTGGGCAGATTCTGAACATAGCGCATCACGCCGGGGCCGACGTATTCATCACGACGTCGCGCAGGACGACTCCTGCCGCCGAAAAGACCGTAAAGACTCTCGCACAGCACTCGGGCGCGGTAAAGTATCTGCTGATAGCGTCGGAGGATCAGTTCAACCCGATACCGGCGATGCTCGGCTTCTCCACGGAGGTCTTCTGTACCGAAGACTCGGTCAATATGGTGTCGGAGACGATAACCGGAGGGCACCGCGCGGTGCTGCTGCGCGTCGACCACAAGGGCGGGATAAAGGGAATGCTTCAGAGAGCGACCGCCGCGCTTGTGAGCGCGGGAGCTCTGCCGCTCTCAGCTCTGTGGGGCATCCCGAAATTCGACCTCGTTTTTGACCACTTTGCCAGAAACGGCTCGCTGCTGGAATTCGGCGACTGGATGCGCCTGCGCCGCGAATGGGGAGACTCCCCCGCGGAAGAGGGCGCGGCCGAGGAATTCAACGAGGCAAAGCGCGCGGCGAAATGGATTTACGATAACTGGAAATAAAGCGAAAAGGAAAATACTGTAAATAAATATGTGTTATAATGCGCGCGGCAGCAATAAGCGAAAACAGCCGCGAAGCATAAAGCGGTAAAGTATAAAAAAAATAAAAAAAATAAATGAGAGCAGGGGGATGTTGATTTGAAAAAATTGATCTTACTGGCGGCAGCGGCCGCGCTGATCGGATCAGCTCCGGCATTTGCGGCAGACGCCGCGGCTCAGACAGAACAGCAGAGCGCAAACGATTCCTATGCCACGCTGCTTTCGCAGGTGCAGACTTTCAAACAGGCAAATACCGGCGTTTCGGGAGATGCCGCGCCGGCTCAGCAGAAGCAGGCGGAGCCTGCCCCGGCGGAAAAGAAAGCCGACGAAACAAACGCGGCTGAAGCTCCCGCCGCTCCGGCAGAGCAGCAGAAGAGCCAAAGCGCCTCGGTCGTGGACCAGATAGTCAAGGAAGAGGCTGCGAAAGCCGCAAAAGAAGAGCAGGCTGCGCCGAATAACAGAGGCGTAGTGGAACTGCCGGCGGAGGAGAAAAAAGAGGCCGAAGTAAATAACGAGCAGCCTCAGCCGCAGCAGCAGGTCCAGGCTGCGCCGGCCGAAGAGAAGAAGGAGCCCGCAGAGGCCCCCGCCCCGAAGCAGGAAGAAAAGCAGGAACCAGCGAAGACCGAAGCTCCCGCCGCAGCGCCTGCGGCAGCAGCAGCGCCGGCTCCGGCTGCCGCCGTTTCAGCGACGGAAGAGATACCTGAGGGACGTCCGCTCAACCCTTCCCCGATGAAGGAAGGCGACCCCGAAACAAGAGAAGGGCTGCTGGTCTCCGCCTCATGGCTCAAAGCCAACCGCGGAAACGTCATCCTGATCGACGCGCGCCCCGACAGCCTCTACGCGAACGGACACATCCCGGGTGCGGTAAACGCCCCGTGGACCTATTTCAGTAATATCAATGCAAAGCAGGGAAGCGACAAGTGGGGCACGATATGGCCTGCCGATACGATGGCAAAGCGCCTTGGAGCGCTTGGAATCGACGGCAAAAAGACTGTCGTCGCTTACTGCGACGCAGGCGGCTGGGGACAGAGCGGCTGGACGCTGTGGATACTCCGCCAGGCCGGAATAAAGAACGCCAAGATGCTCGACGGCGGCGTAGCCGCATGGAAGACGGCCGGCGGCGAAATGACCAAGAACAAGCACACGAACAAGACCGTCGGCTTCAGTATCAAACAGTATGTTCCCAACTACACCGCTACCACGGAATGGATAAACAACAACCTCGGCAAGCCGGGACTCGTGCTTCTTGACGTGCGCACCGACGTCGAATTCCTCGGCAAGATAGCCCCGTTCCAGGAAAAACGCCGCGGCCACCTTCCCGGCGCGATCAATATCCCGAGAGAAAGCTTCCTGAGAGAAAACATGGAAGCCAAATTCCCGGATGATATCAAAGCGATGCTTCTTGCCAAAGGCATAACCCCGGACAATGAGATCGTGGTCTACGATACGGCCGGCGTCCGCTCGGCGTTCGTCCTGATGCTTCTGCGCACAGCCGGTTTCAGGAAGAGCCTGAACTATGACGCAGGTTTCCAGGCGTGGGCCGGGGATCCGGAGCTTCCGATCGTCAAGCCGTAAGCGATTTAGAACGGTTAGTCACAGTATCCCGTTAAAAAAATATCCGCAGGCCGCCGCACGGCGGCCTTTTTCTGTGCCGATGAATGCGGCGCCTTTCTGTTTTCGCATCCGCTGCGCGCTTTTTTCGGTGTGAGCATAATATATAATAAAGACGCAGCCGGCGCCGCGCGGCGTAAGCTGCGGCTGCAAATCTGAAGGAGGTCGTATCGGGATGACACTGCCGTTTGACGTAAAACCATTTTCTTCCGTGCATCCGAAGGAGATGCGCAGGCTGATAAGAGAGAACGAATGGATATATCCGACGTCTGGGCTCTGCAGCTGCCATGTGCAGGCCAATATGATAGTCCTGCCCAAAGACTGGGCCTACGATTTTCTCGTCTTTGCGCAGCGCAACCCGAAGCCCTGTCCGGTGCTTGATATAACGGAGCCCGGCGCGTGGGAGGCTGGCGTCATAGCGCCCGGCTCGGACGTCCGCACAGATATCCCGAAATACCGCGTATGGATGGACGGAGAGCTGACAGACGAACCGCAGGACGTGAAAAAATACTGGAGAGAGGACCTCGTCGCTTTCCTTTTAGGATGCTCCTTCAGCTTTGAGGGAGCGCTGCTTGAAGCGGGCATTCCTATCCGCCACATAGATATGAACCGCAACGTCCCGATGTATATAACGAATATCGAAAACAGGCCGGCCGGCCGTCTGAGCGGCCCTATGGTCGTAAGCATGAGGCCTGTAAAGCATGAGCAGGTCACGAAGGCGGTGCTTTCCACCGGGAGATTCCCCGCCGTACACGGCGCGCCGGTGCATATCGGAGACCCCGCCGCGATAGGCATCAGCGATGTGAACAAGCCGGACTTCGGCGACCCCGTAGAGATACGCGAAGGCGAAGTGCCGGTCTTCTGGGCGTGCGGCGTAACGCCCCAGGCAGTGCTGATGAAGAGCCGCCCGCCTTTTGCCATCACCCACGCGCCCGGATATATGTTCATAGGCGATCCGAAGGATGTGGATTACGCCGTATTCTGACATACCCGCGTCATGACGCGGCGGAAGCATAACGGAAACTGTACATGCGGATTTCCGCTTTTTGCGGGTCCGCATGTTTTTTATAAAAGCGAAAAAAATAAAATGGATATTATTTATCTGTACATTTCGGAATAAATATTGATATTATCAAAACAAAAAGCTATATTACAGTAAACCGCCCTGCGCAGCGGGCCGAAAAGTAACGAACGACCTGACGTCCATATCGTTTTTAAACTGATCTGTCAAATATCCGTAAAGAGGAATTACAGGGAGGGAATCACAGCAATGACGGAGGAGACGAAGAAAAAACTTTCTTTCTTTGACCGTTTCCTTAACATGGTGGAACGGGTCGGCAACAAACTGCCGCATCCGATAGCGCTCTTTGCGATTTTTGCAGCCGTTACAGCGCTGCTTTCCGCTCTGCTTGCGGCTTTAGGCGTATCAGCCACGGGGCAGCTCGTCAACCGCGCCACGAACGCGGTCGAGACGCAGACGGTCACTATCGTAAGCCTTCTGAATAAAGCGGGCATAGTTTATATGCTCACATCAGCGGTGGACAACTTCACCGGCTTTGCGCCGCTCGGAGTCGTGCTCGTCGCGATGCTCGGCGTCGGCGTCGCCGAAACGAGCGGCTATATCCCCGCCATACTCAGGCGCACCGTGGCGGTGACCCCGCGCCGCCTTATCACACCGGTCGTCGTCTTCCTCGGCATCATGTCCAACATTGCGTCAGACGCCGGTTATGTGATTCTGATCCCGATAGGCGCCCTGATATTCATGGCGTACGGCCGTCATCCGCTCGCGGGGCTGGCCGCAGCTTTCGCAGGCGTTTCGGGCGGCTTTTCGGCAAACCTTCTGATCGGCTCCACAGATCCGCTGCTCTCCGGCATCTCCACTGAGGCCGTGCATATAATCAACGCGTCGCGTGAAGTGGATCCAACGTGCAACTGGTACTTCATGATAGTCTCCACGTTCCTGCTGATGATAGTCGGTACGATAGTCACGGATCACATAGTAGAGCCGCGCCTTGGCAAATATGAAGGCAGATCGGCGGACGGTTCGTTCGGATCGGGCGACGTATCGGAAAAAGAGCGCAAAGCCCTCAAAGCCGCGAACATCACGCTGCTTGCGCTGATTCTGATACTGATCGGGATCTGCGTCCCGTCCGGCTCATTCATGCGCAATCCGGATACGGGCAGCCTTATAGCGGAAGCCCCGCTGATGGAGAGCATAATACCGCTCATAATGATCTTCTTTCTGGTACCCGCCGTTGTATTCGGCTATGTCTCAGGCACATTCAAAAACAACAAAGACGTCTGCGACGCGATGGGCAAATCGATGTCCTCGATGGGGGCCTATATAGCGCTTGCTTTCGTGTCGGCGCAGTTCATCAGCTATTTCAGCTACACTCACCTCGGCACAGTCATCGCGCTGAAGGGTGCGCAGCTGATAAAAGCCTCCGGGATAGGCGGCGTCACGCTGATGACGATCTTCATCATCTTCAGCGCCTTCATCAATCTCTTCATCGGCTCGGCCTCAGCCAAGTGGACGATACTCGCGCCTATCTTCATACCGATGTTTATGCTGCTGGGCTACTCCCCGGAGCTGACTCAGGTCGCCTACAGGATAGGCGACTCCTCTACAAACATCATCACGCCTCTTATGAGCTACTTCGCGATAATAATAGTGTTCGCGAAGGAATATGATGAAGACTCCGGCATCGGGACGCTGATCTCGACGATGCTGCCATATTCGGTATTCTTCCTGATAAGCTGGACGCTGCTGCTCGTGATATGGATGTATCTCGGCCTTCCGCTCGGCCCCGGAGCCGGCCTGTATATGTAGAGCGGGAGAGGGACGGATATACCGATAAACAAATAATGTATGCCGAAAAGCTTCCTGAATGCGCCGCGGCCGAAAGCGATAGCGGTGCTGACGCCGCAACGTCAGTCATGACATTTATCTTGTCGTATGTTGATTGTAAAATAGATAAAAAACAAGAACGGCTATCTGTAAGCAAAACTCCTGTAGTGTTGGGATATATAGCTGCCGGGCGATCAAAACTGAATTTGTGAAAGATGCCTGACATTTGGAGAATGTGAAAACAGGCTGTACGGAACGGTGGAAGAAAAAGCGCTGCCTGCTTATGAAAAGCAAAGAATATAACAGTTGTTTCGTGTTGTCTCACAAAAGAGGCGCTGTATAAACAGATAAAAACAAAGATGAACAGAGAAAAAGAGATAAGAAATATAAAAACAGTTTGGAGGTATCGTTATGCGTGAGGAAGTAAAAGGAGCCGGACAGAGCGAAGAACAGACGCCGGAATTGATCCGCAAGGCCGCGGAACATGGAGACGCCGATGCCCAGCGCAACCTTGGTGTTATGTATGAGACCGGGGACGGCGTCGAGCAGAGCTACGAACAGGCTGTCGAATGGTACCGCAAAGCCGCTGAGCAGGGAGACGCCGTAGGTCAAGGATGCCTTGGGGTTATGTATTATAACGGGGCCGGCGTCGAGCAGAGCTATGAACAGGCTGTCGAATGGTGGCGCAAAGCTGCTGAGCAGGGAGACGCGATAGCCCAATTCAACCTTGGGCTGATGTATGCGAACGGAGATGGCGTAGAGCAGAACTTCGAACAGGCTGTCGAATGGTACCGCAAAGCCGCTGAGCAGGGATACGCAGACGCCCAGAGCCGCCTTGGGTTTATGTATGAGAGCGGTCGAGGCGTCAGCCAGGACTATAGACAGGCAGCC
>JAFYJW010000019.1 GCA_017537925.1 Synergistes sp.
ATGTTTCGGTAAATTTTCCTTTTTCGCAATCAATCTGCGATCATTGAAAATATCAGTGTATAAGCGGCTCCGGACGTATGTTAGTCACTGCTTATGCGGTTTGATTTTTGAAAATGTTTCTGTTATAATTCCGGCGTAACAGATATGAAACGCAGCAGGTGCCCTGTCAGCGCAGGGCATAAAAAGGAAGCGGGTGAGAATCCCGCGCGGAGCCGCCGCTGTATTTGGCGAGCCGAAGCCATTATGTCACTGGCCCTGTGGGCCGGGAAGACGGCCGAGGCGATGACCCATGAGCCAGAAGACTTACCTGTGACGTCTGTATCCTCTCTCCACGGGCCTTGGAGCGGGTGATGATGTTGCATGTGATGTATAACGGACCGCTGCCGCGTTTTTACGGCAGCGGTCTTTATTTTTGTTTTTAAGAAGCGTCCGCCGCTGCAGGCCGAAAACAGGCCGGCAAGGGCGGAAGAACATCACAATCGAATATCCGGTCCTTCGCGGCCGCTTAATAAGCGGCACGCGGAATGGGGGAGTACCCCGCGAGCAGGTCACTGTCGGGCCCGAAAGGCGCCTCAGTCAGATACGCGGCGGAGGACCGCACACTATTCCAGTGCAGTAGATGTGCGAAAGAGCGGAAGAGACGAATCTTTTCTTTCCTGCATGCTGCGCCCGGAACAGTGATTTCGGGCGTTTTTGTTTTGCGCTTCTTGAAAGGCATATATCAATACAGAGAAGGGGAAGAAAAATGAAGAAGAACATGGTACTTATCATCGCGGTTTTGATAGTGGCTGCGATCGCGGCTGTCTATATGACCGGCGGCAGTAAGAGCGGAGACAGCGGCAGTACGGCATCCGAAAAGACGCTTACTTTCGGCTGCCAGATGTACTCGGACGGAATGATATGCCCGTGGGTCCAGACAAACTGCGCATGGAACGCCATGCGTTTCGGTGTTTCCGAATGCCTGTTCAAATTCGACGCAAATACGAACGTAGTGCCCTGGCTGGCTGAGTCTATCGAGAACAGCGACGACCACCGCACATGGACGATCAAGCTCAAAAGCGGCGTCAAGTTCTCAAACGGTAATGATGTGACAGCCACCAAGGTAAAATACGCACTGGATCATGTTCGAGAGCAGGGACCGAAAGGATCTTCAACGCCGCAGAATTTCCTGGAATTCGAAGCCGAAGTCACTGCGGATGACGCCAACAACACAATTGTTATAAAAACAGTCACTCCTTACGTGAACCTGGCCGGAAACCTGGCTGACCCGGCGATGGCCATCGTGGATTATGAAAGCAGCACAGATCCGGATCACGGACTGATAGGCACGGGCCCGTATATGGTGAAGGAATTCAATACGCAGGTCGGTTACGATATGGTAAAGAACCCCCATTACAGGGAAACGGTCCCATATGACAATGTCAAGATACTCTTCATGGGAGACGCTTCGGCAAAAGCCAACGCCCTCCTCTCAGGACAGATCGACATTGCCGAGAATATCATGAGCGTCGCCGACCTGCAGAAGCTGAAGGATGACGCAAACTTCACCGTCGACATTGCAGCCGGCGTGCGCTGCGGCTTCAGCTGGATGAACTTCAACGGCGTGCTTGCAAACGATACGCTGCGCAAGGCTATAGAGATGGCTGTCGACCGCGACGCCATCTGCCACTCCAACACGATCGGCGATCTCTATACGCCCGGATATTCCGTGCTGCCCAGCACGATGGGATACGGCTATGATACGCTGACCAACCCGTACAAATATGACCCCGAGGGAGCCATGAAGCTTCTTGACGAGGCCGGCATCGTTGATACCAACGGCAACGGAATACGCGAGCTGAACGGCAAGGATATCTATCTCCGCTACGTATCCTATGAGAACCGTCTGCTCAACGACTTCTCAGACGCCCACACACAGTATCTGAACAAGATAGGCATCGGAGTCAAGAGCGAGTACGGCTCGTCTGACGACCAGTGGAACAAGCTGGTAGCCGGAGAGTACGACCTGAACAACAACAACTGGAACCACCTGATCGCCGGCGCCCCTACGACTTATCTCGGCAACTGGTGCAGCAAGAACAAAGCCAACTACTGCGGCTACAAGAACGAAGAGTACGACGAGCTTTACGCAAAACTGGTCGACGAGCTTGACCCGGACGAACGCCTTGAGATACTAAAACGTCTGCAGCAGATTCTGATAGATGACGCGGCAGTTCTGGTGGACGGCTACTACAACAGCTGCATGGTCTACAACAATAAGAAAGTCGGCTACGCACATATCCTTCCGATGGACTACTACTGGCTCTCGGCGGAGATACGTCCCGCTGACTGATATTTGATTTTTACAGCGCACCAAACCCTCTCAACGGCACGGAAGCGAGGCGGATCTTTCCTCCTCGCATTCCGTGTATTATCTGTGCACTGTTTCGACAGAAAGGAGAGCACGGATTGAACAAGAAACAGCTCGTTTCCAGACTGCTTCAGATGCTGATCGTGCTTATAGGCATCAGCTTTCTGACTTTCCTGCTTACTTATCTATCTCCGGGAGACCCTGTGCGGAACATGTATACCTCGGCCGGCATAATGCCTACCGAGGAACTGGTACAGGCCACCCGCAGGGAGATGGGATTGAATGATCCGTTCATTACCCAGTATTTCCGCTGGGTCGGCAACTGCCTGCGCGGAGATTTCGGCAAGTCATACTCCCTGAACAAACCTGTCGTCCAGCTTCTCTCAGCGCGCCTATGGCCCACGCTGAAGCTGACGCTCATGTCGATGATACTGATGCTGGCGGTATCTGTTCCGCTTGGCGTGTTGTCCGCCGTTTACCGCAACAAACCTATAGACTACCTGGTAAGAGGCATAACCTTCTTTGGCGTTTCCATCCCCAACTTCTGGGTCGGCCTGATGCTTATTCTCTTTTTCTGCGTCAAGCTAAGGCTGCTGCCGGTGGTCTCTTCGGGCGGCACCTTCAAAGACCTTATCCTGCCTGCGGTCACTCTGGCCATAGCCATGTCGGCCAAATACACCAGGCAGGTGCGCACCGCGGTGCTTGAGGAGCTGAGCTCGGACTATGTGGTGGGAGCCAGGGCCCGCGGCGTCAAGGAAAGCAAGATCCTCTGGGGCAACGTATTCCCCAATTCGCTTCTGCCGCTCATCACGATGCTGGGGCTCTCGATAGGGTCGCTGCTCGGCGGCACCAGCGTAGTCGAGGTCATCTTCTCCTATCCGGGACTCGGCAATCTTGCGGTGAACGCGATAACGTCGGCGGACTATTTTCTCGTCCAGGGCTATGTGCTGTGGGTATCGGTCATTTATATGTTCGTCAACCTGCTGGTCGACATTTCATATAACTATGTCGATCCCCGCATGAGACTAAGGCGGTGACGTCATGGAAAAGAAAAAGAGCAAATTCCTGAGCAACAGGGGCTTTATGCTCTTTGCCTTCCTTGCTCTGCTTATCGTTGTCATCTCCATATGCGCTCCGATCGTCTGCGGTGGCGTGAGCCCCGTGACAGGAGAACTTTCAGAGGCCATAAAGGCGCCCTGCGCGGGACACCCCTGCGGCACGGATAAAATGGGACGTGATATATTCGCCAGGGTCATATACGGCTCGCGCACATCGCTGCTCTCGACATTCTCACTGGTGCTCACGATATTTGTCGTGGGGACATTTCTCGGCATCCTGGCAGGCTATTTCGGCGGCGTGGTCGATGCGGTGATAATGCGCATCGCCGATATGATGATAGCTTTCCCGGGCCTGGTGCTTGCCATTGCGGTCGCGGGACTTTTAGGCGCCAGCACTAAAAACGCCATCATTGCTATTGCGATAGTCAGCTGGCCGAAATACGCCAGGCTGGCGAGGAGCCTGGTCATGAAGATAAGGCACACTGACTTTGTGGCCGCGGCCATGGTCACTGGCTCCAAAACGCCTTATATGCTCTGGAAGTACATGCTGCCAAATACCATCACTACACTGGTCATAACGGCAGCCACGGACATAGGCTCAATGATGATGGAGTTAGCGGCCCTCTCCTTCCTCGGCTTCGGCGCCCAGCCTCCTACGCCGGAATGGGGCTCCATGCTGAACGAAGGGCGCAACTTTATACAGTCGGCTCCGTGGATGATGATCTATCCCGGTCTTGCGATATTCATCACCGTCGTGATCTTCAATATGCTGGGGGACAACCTCAGAGATATTCTGGATCCGAAGACGGAGTAAGGGGGAAGCAGCAGTGGCATTACTTGAGATTCGCCATTTGGATATTTCCTACGGAAGCCGCGTAACAGTAAGTGATTTCAACCTGACTTTGGAAAAAGGAAGAATCTGCTCCATAGTCGGCGAGAGCGGCAGCGGCAAGACCACTGTTATCAGGGCCGTGCTCGGCCTGATCGCCGGCGGAGGAAAGGTAACTGCCGGAGATATAACTTATGAAGGACGCAGCCTGCTCTCCCTTACCGATAAGGAATGGCGGGATCTGCGCGGGCATGACATCTCCATGATATTTCAGGATTCCGGCGCCATGATGAACCAGACCCGTAAGATCGGCGGCAGCTATGTCGAATATATCCGCACGCATGAGGCTGTCGGCTCCGGCGAAGCATGGGAAAAAGGTACGGAGATGCTTGGACGCATGCGCCTGCCGGATCCTGACCGCATCATGCGCTCATATCCATTCCAGCTTTCCGGCGGCCAGAGACAGCGCGTGGGCATCGCGATGGGCATGACATACCAGCCGCGGCTCCTGCTCGCTGACGAGCCGACCAGCGCGCTGGACGTCACGACACAGGCGCAGATCGTGCGCCAGATGATGGAGCTGCGGGACGAATACGGCACCAGCATCATAATAGTCACCCACGACCTTGGCGTCGCCTCCTATATGGCGGACTATATAGTGGTCATGAAAGACGGAAAGATCGAAGACCAGGGCAGCCGCAGCCATATACTGAACGAATCCGTCAACGCCTATACCAGAAAGCTGCTGAATGCCGTTCCTTCTCTGGGAGGTAAACGCTATGTTTGACGAAAAGGATCTGATACTCGAAGCAAAACACGTCACCAGGCGCTTCCCGGCCGCCGGAGGCAGAGAACTGCTGGCCTGCTGCGACGTCAACCTGAAAATGTATCACGGAAAGACCTTGGGCCTCGTCGGAGAATCGGGCTGCGGCAAAAGTACATTCATGCGCTTCCTGGTCGGACTGGACAGGCCGAGCGAAGGCGAGATAATCTTCCGCGGCAGGGATATCACCAAACTAAGGGGCAGGGATGCCTGGGAGAACCATCAGTATATTCAGATGGTATTTCAGGATCCATCCACCTCCTTCAATCCCAAGATGAAGATCAGGGATATAGTATGCGAGCCGCTGCTTAACTTTGGGCGCATCAAACGTTCCGAGAAGGACGCCAAAGCGCGTCAGCTGCTGGCAATGGTAGAGCTGCCTGGAGACTTCGCCGACCGCTTCCCTCACAATATGTCCGGCGGGCAGCGTCAGCGCGTTGCGATAGCACGAGCTCTGGCGCTCGAGCCCGAGGTAATAGTGATGGACGAAGCGACGAGCGCTCTGGACGTGTCGGTGCAGGAAACGATAATCGAGCTGATAACCCGTCTGCAGCGCGAGAAGAGCATAACGATAGGCTTCATATGCCACAATCTGGGGCTTGTACAGTCCTTCTCACATCAGATCGCCGTCATGTACCTCGGTAATATAGTTGAAGTGATGCCCGGCGAGAACATGGCGGGTATCTGCTGCCACCCCTATTCAAGGGCTCTGCTGGACGCTGTTTCGATACAAAGATGGACTTCTCAAAGAAAATAGAGCCTATAAAGGGCGAAACTCCGAGTCCTCTGGACGCTCCTCCCGGCTGTCCCTTCCAGGATCGCTGCAGCCGCTGCATGGCGGTCTGCAGGGAGAAAAAGCCGCTCCTGCGCGGGATAGAAGAGGGGCACGAAGTGGCCTGTCATCTCTTTGGGAAATAAAATATCCGGCCCCGCAGTCACGCGGGTATGAATGGAGAGAAAGGAAGAACGAACGTGAAAAAGAGCTATAAGATCGAAGTGGACTGCGCCAACTGCGCGAACAACATGGAAGAAGCAGCTAAAAAGACTCCCGGCGTGAAGGACTGCAGCGTAAGTTTCATGACACTGAAGATGAAAGTCGAATTCGAGGATGGCGCAGACGCGGACGCAGTCATGAAGCAGGTCCGTGCGAACTGCAAAAAGGTAGAGGACGACTGCGAGATATTCCTGTAGAAAACAATATGAAAGTCCGGTGCGGACGGCGTGCCGGACTTTCATAAGATGAGCGCGGTCTTTCGCCGCTCTGTCTGTGACCGGAAGGAACTGAAATATGAATAAAAAACAAAAGCTCCTGCTATGGCGCATTATTGCCGCGTCTGTCTTTTTTGTGCCGCTTTATCTGATTTCCGAAGGATTTGTAAAGACGGATCTGCCCTCGTGGGGGCTCGTGATACTCTTTCTGATTCCCTATCTGCTTGTCGGCTATGATATAGTGCGCAAGGCGCTCCTGGGCATAAAAAACGGACAGCTGTTCGACGAGAACTTCCTGATGACTGTGGCTACCGCCGGCGCTATCGCTCTTGGCGAATACGGCGAGGGCGTGGCCGTAATGCTGCTCTATCAGATCGGAGAGCTCTTCCAGAGCTGCGCCGTCGGCAAGAGCCGCCGCAGCATAACGGAGCTTATGGACATCCGCCCAGACTATGCCAACATAGAGGAGGACGGAGTGCTGACCCGCGTCGATCCGGACGAAGTGGAGACGGGCAGCATCATAGTCGTGCAGCCGGGGGAGAAGGTGCCTCTTGACGGCGTCGTCGTGGAAGGTACTTCCAGCCTCAACACCAGCGCGCTTACCGGCGAGAGTCTGCCGCGCCCCGTTGAGGAGGGAAGCGACGTGCTCTCCGGCAGCATCAACATGTCCGGCATACTGAAGATTCGCACTACCGCGGAGTTTGAAGAATCCACCGCCTCAAAGATAATGGATCTTGTCGAGAATGCCGCTTCCAGAAAATCTCTGTCCGAAAACTTCATATCAAAATTTGCACGTTACTATACCCCTGCAGTCTGCTGCGCTGCTCTGGCACTTGCCGTCCTGCCGCCGCTTTTTATAATGCAGACGGGTACAGGCGCCGGGCACTACGGCAGCACGGGTTCCATATGGAGCGACTGGATACTGAGAGCCTGCACATTGCTGGTCATAAGCTGTCCCTGCGCGGTCGTGATAAGCATCCCGCTGAGCTTTTTTTCGGGACTCGGCGGAGCCAGCAGCCATGGGATACTTATCAAGGGCTCCAACTATCTTGAAACGCTCTCTAAAGTGAAGATAGTAGCTTTCGACAAGACCGGCACTATCACGAAGGGAAACTTCGCAGTAACTGCCGTGCACCGCAGCCCAATAGACGAAAAGAAGCTTCTGGAGTACGCGGCGCATGTTGAGGGCTTTTCGTCACATCCGATAGCCGGGAGCATAAGGGAAGCCTACGGCAAGCATATCGACCGAAGCCGCGTAAGCGGCCTTGAGGAGATAAGCGGACACGGCGTCACAGCAAAAGTTGACGGCGTAAGCGTAGCAATAGGCAACGACAAGCTGATGGACCGCCTTTCCGTATCCTTCGAGCCATGCGACGAGCATGTCGGCACCGTGCTTCACGTTGCCGTTGACGGGGCCTACTGCGGCCACATCGTCGTATCGGACGAGATAAAGGAGACTTCAGCAGCGGCAATGGAGGCGCTTAAGAAGGCCGGCGTGGAAAAGACAGTGATGCTGACCGGAGACGCTGAACCTGTCGCGAAAAAAGTCGCAGCGGAGGTCGGCATCAGCGAATACCGAGCAAGGCTCCTGCCTGCGGATAAGGTCTCCTGCGTCGAGGATCTGCTTAAAGAGTGCACCGGCGGCCGCCGCCTTGCCTTCGTAGGCGACGGCATCAACGACGCGCCGGTACTTTCGCGGGCGGACGTCGGCATCGCTATGGGAGCTCTGGGCTCCGATGCCGCGATAGAGGCTGCGGACGTAGTGCTGATGGATGACGATCCGATGAAGATCGCCAAGGCTATCCGCATCTCGCGCAAATGCCTTGGCATAGTGAAGCAGAATATAGTCTTTGCTCTCGGAGTAAAGCTTCTCTGCCTGCTGCTGGCTGCGCTGGGCCTTGCGAACATGTGGGCCGCTATCATAGCCGACGTCGGCGTTATGATACTTGCGGTCTTAAACGCGATTCGCTGCCTTTTCGTAAAAGACTTATGAAGAATAAAGATATAGACATGACAACGGGGCCGATAGTCGGCCCTCTTGTCAGCTTCATAGTGCCGCTGATATGCAGCAGTATCTTCCAGCAGCTCTACAATACCGTTGACTTCCTCTTCGTAGGAAATTTCCTTAACAGGACGGCGGCAGCCGCAGTGGGCGCAAGCGCTACGCTTATCTTCTGCATAATAGGCTTCTCATCCGGCGTCTCTGTGGGTACAGGCATAGTTGTATCGCATGCCGTCGGGGCGAGGGATATCGAGCGCGGCGAAAAAGCGCTGCATTCGTCCGTGACCTTTGCTCTGCTGGCCGGTTTTACGCTGCTGATCTTTGGTTTCATTTTTGCCCCGTGGCTGCTCAAACAGCTGCGCACGCCGGAGAGCGTTCAGCCTCAGGCTGTCGTATATATACGCATCTATCTGCTCAGCGTGCCGATGGTGATATTCTACAACATGGTTTCCGGCAGCCTGAGGGCCTGCGGGGATTCAAGATCCCCGTTCGTGGTCATGGCGATATGCGGCCTGCTCAATGTGCTTCTGGACGCTCTTTTCATAGTCTGGATCCCGCTGGGAGTGGCCGGAGTCGCAATCGCCACCACGATAACACAGACGCTTTCCGCCGCACTTGTTGCATACATGGCATCCCGACGCAGCAACACTCTGCGGCTCAGCGTTAAAAAATTAGGGATCGACTTCGGAGTGCTCGGCACAGTACTGCGCTTCGGACTGCCCGCCGGTGTGCAGACAGTGGTCGTGACGTTATCCAACGTCGCGGTGCAGTATTATATAAACGACTTCGGTGAGACCGCGGTCGCCGCATTTGCGACATATTACAAGGTCGAGAATTTCATCTATCTGCCGATAATAGCCTTCGGCCAGGCCGCGACTACATTTGCCGGGCAGAACACCGGCGCAGGACACTGGCGCCGCATACTTCGCGGCACAGTGCTGACGTCGCTTATCGGAGCCGTCACGATCGGCTGCCTGGCTGTCATATTCTTATCTTTCCCGCGAACTATTTTTGGCTGGTTCATGAAGGACGGCGAGGTCGTCGAAAACGCGCTCAGGATAGCGTTGATATCCTTTCCGCTGTACTGGATCTATCCGATACTTGAGGTGACCGGCGGCGCTCTGCGCGGCATGGGACGGGCCTTTTGCAGCATGGCGGTAGTGATAGTCAATCAATGCGTGCTGCGCGTTTTGCTTCTTGCCATTTTCTCCGCCGTCTTCCACACGATAGAATCTCTGGCCGCGGTATATCCCATCACTTGGGCAAGCGCAGCCTTATGCTTTACCCTTTTCTTTGCAGCCGATATAAGAAAAAAACTTTGCGCTCCTGCGGTGCGGAAGAATCAGCAGTAAAAACGGGCATAACGGCCGTGGCGTTTAATTGCGCCGTCTCTGCATGCCGTTCATGCCGGGCTGATATTGCCGGCGGAGCCAAGCGTGTACCTCTGTGTCATTGTTTTCCGCAAAAAGCGTTATATATTGCCGCCGGTAAAAGAGATCGCGCGATAAGCCGCAGGCAAACGCGGCCCCGCTGCCGCGCGGCGGTTCTGCTTGAAATATGCAGATAGTAGTATATAATTAATACAATTTACTTTTTGCGCGCAAATGGCAGGCTCCGGCGCATGCTTTAATGCTGAAAAAGGCATGAGCATAGGTTCCGCAGGGCCTGCGCGGGGTGTCATGCGCGAAGTTAACAGTTATGTGAAAAGACGCGGCGTCCTCTTACGGCGCCGCTGAAAAATGCGGAAAACCAGGGCTTGCAGCAGAATGAAAAACGCCTGGAACAGATAGACACAGCGGCTGACGGATTTGCAGAAAGCGGGGCAGGTCATGCAGGAAGGAAACCGTAAATTCCATTCCATGAACGGCAAAAGGCGTATCCTGGTCATTGAAGATGAACCTATAAACCGGGAAATACTTAATCTCATCCTGCAGGATGAATATGAGGTGGTTGCTGCCGCGGACGGCGCATCGGCGCTTGAGACGGTGCGCGCTCAGTACGATACGCTGAGCCTCATCCTTCTTGATCTTAACCTTCCTGATGCGCATGGCCTTGATATACTGCGCCGTCTTAAGGATGACCAGCAGTATGCGATGATTCCCGTGATAGTCATGACGGCGGATAAGGAAGCTGAGGTAGAAAGCCTTTCCTTCGGAGCCGTCGATTTCATCCCGAAGCCCTACCCGCAGCCGAAGGTCATTCTGGCAAGGGTGCTGCGCACGATAGAGCTTTACGAGGACCGCGACATCATACGCTGGACGGAACGCGACAATCTGACAGGACTCTACAACAGAGATTATTTTTACCGCTACGCTTCGCAGTATGACCTTTATCACAAAGATGCCGCGATGGACGCCATAGTGCTGGATATAAACCACTTCCATATGCTCAACGAACGCTACGGCAGGGCATACGGGGATCAGACCCTTAAACGCATAGGGGAAGACATACTCGAATTCGTCAAAGATTTTGGCGCCATGGCCTGCCGCCGCAGCGCGGACACCTTCCTGGTCTACTCCCCGCACCGCAGCGATTACGCCGATCTGTTAGGCAAAGTTTCGGGCGAGCTCAGCGGAGGCAGCAAAAATCAGAACATCGCCAGGGTAAGGATGGGAGTCTATTACAACGTCGACAGGCAGATAGACATAGAGCGGCGCTTTGACAGGGCAAAGCTGGCCGCTGACATGATAAAAAACAGCTATGCAAATCCGATAGGCATTTACGACGAATCGATGCACGCGTCTGAAGTATTTGACGAACAGCTGATAGAGGATTTTCAGACGGCGATAGATGAAAAACAGTTCCAGGTCTATTACCAGCCGAAGTTCAACATCCAACAGGAGGAACCTATGCTCAGCAGCGCCGAAGCCCTGGTGCGCTGGAAGCATCCGAAGTTAGGCATGGTGAGCCCCGGCGTATTCGTCCCCCTCTTCGAGAACAACGGTCTCATACAGAAGCTGGACGATTACGTTTGGCGTACTGCGGCGGCTAAAATAAAGGACTGGAAGGAACGGCTGGGGCTTTCCATCCCGGTGTCCATCAATATTTCAAGGGTAGACATGTACGATGCGGATTTTGTCGAAAAGCTTAAGAGCATAGCGGAAGAGAACAGGCTGGACCGCGGCGAGCTCCTGCTTGAGATAACGGAATCGGCATATACGGAAAATTCCGGACAGATAATAAATACTGTTAAGGAGCTCAGAGATCTGGACTTCTGCATCGAAATGGACGACTTCGGCTCAGGCTATTCATCCCTTAATATGATCTCGACGCTTCCGATAGACGCCCTTAAGCTGGATATGCAGTTTATCAGGAATGCTTTTAAGGAGCGCAAGGATACAAGGCTGCTGCAAGCGGTCGTGCAGCTTGCCGAATCAATGGAGCTGCCGACTATCGCAGAAGGCGTGGAGACCGCCGAGCAGATGCTGGCATTGAAAAACATGGGCTGCGATGTGGTGCAGGGATATTATTTCTCCCGCCCGCTCCCGGCGGATGAATTCGAGGAGTATATAAAAGATAAAAAGCTGATGGATTCCGCGGTTTCGGAGCTCAAAAAAAGCACAGGGTCAAAAACCGGAGACCGTTTTATTTACGACGCGCTGCATGACCCCCTTACCGGGCTCTACAACAACACGGCGTTTGAGGTGCTCTTCCGCGATTCCGACAAGGAGCATATAGCTGTTCTGATAGTCGACGTCAACGATTACGGCGCCATCGTAAAAACAAAGGGCAAAGCATATGCGGATATGGTGATCAAACGGACCGCCGGGGTCATCTGCGGAAGCTTCCGGTCAGTGGACAATATCTGCCGTATAAGAAACGACGAGTTCGTCGTGATCATGACAAGGGTAACAGGCTCGATGCGCGGTCTGGTCTGCGATAAGGTGGAACAGATAATCGCCCGGCTCAGCGATCCGGCTGAAGGAGAGCCTCATGTCTCGTTGAGCGTCGGGATAGCTTTTTCTGATATGGAGAACCCCGGCGGCGACATTTTCCGCGACGCCGACGCCGCATTGGATAAAGCCAAAAAAGCACGGCAGGGAGAATCCTGCTATGAGTTCTTTTCTCCCGGCGAGGAAAGCGGACCGGAGAACCGCTGATTCACCGTGGAGACCCTCAGAGAGACAGCGGCAGGATACCCCTGCCTGTTTCTCAGGAAACAGATTCTGAAGCACGACGCCGAACTGCCGAACAGCAGTCCGGTTTTGTATGTTTTTTGATACGCAAAACGGAAAAACGATCGGCATGCAAAACGGAAAAACGATCGGCATATATATGACGGGAATGCTGCAAAATACGAAGCAGGGCCGTTTTTCCCGGGAAGGTGACTGTTGATATGGAAGCAGAAAAAATAAGCAGAGTTTACGACCGATATATGACCCCCGCGGATGTGTGGGGGATGGCTTTCGGCTGTATGGTAGGCTGGGGCGCGTTCGTCATGCCCGGCACCACATTCCTGCCGCTGGCCGGCCCAGCCGGCGTCATGATCGCGATGGCCGTCGGCACCGCCCTTATGCTTCTGATAGGCGCTAACTTTTCTTTCCTTATGGTGCATGAACCAGGCCCCGGCGGCATATATTTATATACGAAAAGCGCGTTTGGGCGCGATCATGCGTTTTTGAGCTCATGGTTTCTCTGCCTGTCATATATGGCCATCGTTTTCCTGAATGCTACGGCTCTGTTTATAGTGCCGAGGATCCTCTTCGGAAGTATGCTTCAGACCGGTCATCATTATGTCATTGCAGGGAACAAAGTCTATCTGGCCGAGGTGGCGCTGTCGGTCGCCGCACTGGCCGCGGTAGGGTTTATGTTTATCAAAGCAAAGGTCTTTCTGCAGAGGACGCTCACCGTTCTTGCGGTCGTACTTTTTGCCGGTGTGTTTGCAGTCTCCGCCGCCTGTCTTCCCGGCGCACTGGCCGGAGGCGGGCTCACTTCTTTCGGCTTCGGAACGTCAGGCAGGTTATTCGCTGTATTTTCCATCGTCATTTTGGCCCCGTGGGCGTTTGTAGGCTTTGAGGTCGTATCGTTTGACACGGTGCATTTTACCTTTTCCCCCGGCAGGGCAAAATGGCTCATCGCGTTTTCCATTATAACGGCGGGCTTCACATACGCGGTTTTGAATGTCGTCGCAGTTTCGGCCCTGCCGGACGGATATGATTCATGGCAGTCATATATTGCAGCCGCAGGCAGCCTTGAAGGGATAAACGCGGTGCCGGTCTTCTATGCCGCAAATTCGGTGATGGGCCGTGCGGGGCTTGCGGTCATAGCCGCAGCTGCCGCAGCGGCGATCCTCACCGGTATGATCGGCGCCTACCGTGCGCTGATCCGGCTGCTTTCAACTATGGCGGAAGACAATATCCTTTCTCACAGATTCTTAAATACGAAGACCTGTATCATCTTTGTCATGGTAATATCGATCGTTATCTCTTTCTTTGGCAGAAACGCGCTGTCATGGTTTGTCGATGTAACGTCCTTCGGGGCTGTTGTCGGATACGGATATGTCTCAGCCGCCGCACGCAGAATCGCCAAAGCCAAAAACAACAGGAAAATATATATTACCGCGACTGCAGCCACTCTGATCTCCGCGGCTTTTGCTGCGGTCCTTCTTGTGCCCGATCTGACGGTGATGGAAGCCATGAGCGCAGAATCCCTCATGCTGCTGTCGCTCTGGTGTCTGCTGGGCTTTGTCTTCTACTGGAGAACGGTAAAATACAGCAGTTCAACCGAATTCGGCGGAGTATCCGCATCTGGCGTCGTACTGTTTGCGCTGCTCCTTTATTCCTCAATGATGTGGTTTGCAAAGACCATGATGCCGGCAAAGAGCATCGGAGAGATGCACCATGTGCTGATCAATCACGGCTGTGTCCTGATGCTCATCATATTTGCCGGGCTTATCATCATGATTTATGTCCAGGACATGGTCAGGAAGAGGCATGAGGCGCTGCAGCTGGAGAAGATTCGCGCTGTCGAGGGAAGCCGTGCGAAAAGCCAGTTCCTCTTCAACATGTCGCATGATATAAGGACGCCGATGAACGCTATCATAGGCTATACCAACCTTACGATGAAAGAGGAAATATCCCCGACGGCAAAGAAATATCTCGGCAAGATAAATACTTCCAGCCAGCACCTTCTTTCTCTGATCAACGATATCCTGGAGATGAGCCGCATTGAAAACAAAAAACTTGAACTGGAAAATGCTCCTGAGGATCTCTGCCTGATAATCGAAGAGATAGGCGATCTCTTCTCACAGCAGATGAAGCAGAAGGAGATACTCTTTTCAGTCGATGATACAGACGTCAGCAACCGTTATGTCTGGTGCGACAGGAAAAATCTGACGAGGGTGATAATGAACCTTACAGGCAACGCCTATAAATTCACGCCGGAGGGCGGAAAGATATCACTGACGCTGCGGCAGACCGGCACCGGCGAAAACGGGCTCGGGCTGTATGAGATCCGTGTCCGGGACAGCGGGATAGGAATGTCTAAAGAATTTGCCGATAAAATGTTCACGGCTTTTGAACGTGAACGCACATCCACAGTCAGCAAAACGGAGGGTACAGGTCTCGGCCTTGCCATCACGAAGGGCATAATCGACATGATGGGAGGAAGCATAGAAACAGTCACAGCTCCCGGCAAGGGGACTGAGATCATAATACGCATAAAGTTCGGATTTGCGGACCCCGCGGAGATAGCGCCTAAGGCGGAAGATGCCGAGGCTCTGCCGCAGGGTGCGGATATAGATTTTTCGAAGATGAGGCTCCTGCTTGCGGAGGACAACGACATCAACCGCGAGATAGCCGTCATGATACTGACCCAGGCCGGTTTCACCGTGGAGACTGCCTGCAACGGGAAAGAAGCCCTTGATATGGTCTCCTCTTCCGCTCCCGGCCGGTACGACGCGGTGCTTATGGACGTCCAGATGCCTGTAATGAACGGTTACGAAGCCACAAAGGCAATTCGTTCGCTCGAAAACAGAGAGCTTGCTGAGATACCGATTCTCGCGATGACCGCCAATGCGTTCAAGGAAGACGAACTGGCGGCGAAAGAGGCCGGCATGCAGGCGCATATAGCAAAGCCGATCGATGTCGACAAAATGATGGCGACTTTGAGAGAAGTCCTGAGCAGGACACGCAGCTGAAGAGACCGGGCGGCATATGCGAGGCGGATATTCATATACGGCGAGGGCGGTTCTGCGGTGATAAGCGACACATCCGACAACCGGGATGACATTGAAGATAAAACGGAAGAGGACGCACTGCCTCTGTGAAACGCCGGAAAGCCGGAATCATACAGTATATAACGGGCGCTTGAGCGCAGTGCGGGACGGCCGGGTGGGTGCCCGGCCGGGTCCATTACAGGGGGTTGCATCTTAATGTCTTGCGGTCAGGAAAATAAACTGAGTCCCTATCTTTCGCCGGCCGGAGCATGGGCTCTGGCTCTGGGCACGAGCATCGGCTGGGGAAGCCTTGTTATCACGAGCAGCACGTACCTTGCGAAGGCAGGCCCTGCCGGCAGCGCCGCCGGATTGATCGCGGGAGCGCTGATCATGCTTGTGATAGCTAGGAACTATCATTATATGATGAACTGCTTCCCGGAGGCCGGTGGCGCGTACTCCTATACCAAAAACGCCTTCGGCTATGACCATGCCTTTTTGGTCGCGTGGTTCCTCGCACTGACATATCTTGCTATGCTGTGGGCCAACGCCACGGCCCTGCCGCTCTTTGCAAGGTACTTCATCGGGGATGCGTTCGAATTCGGGAAACTCTACACGATATTCGGCTATGACGTATATATCGGCGAAGCCCTTCTGACCGTTGCCGCCGTACTTGCGGTCGCCGCGATATGTTCCTGTTGTAAGAAGGGTGCGGCGAGGGCCTTGCTCGTCATGACGGTCTTGCTTGCAGCCGCCGTCCTGACATGCTTCTTTGCCGCCGTTTTAAGGCAAGACTGCGGCTTTTCCCCCCATACAGTTCCGGAAAAAGGGGTGATCTCACAGATATTAGGGGTCGCCGTGATATCTCCGTGGGCCTTTATAGGGTTTGAAAGCATATCACATGCGTCGGAAGAGTTCTCGTTTAAGATCCGCATCGCGTATAAGATACTGGCTGCCGCGGTCATCTCAGCGACGCTGCTTTATATTGCGGCTATCTTTTTGACAGCCTCAGCCTATCCTCCCCGCTATGCGTCATGGCTTGAGTATATCCTGGAGAGCGGCAGTCTGGAAGGGATAGAAGGGCTGCCCGCTTTCTACGCTGCGTGGCGTTATCTGGGCGGCTTCGGGATAAATATACTTGCGGCCTCTCTGCTTGCGCTTGTGCTGACAAGTCTTATAGGCAACACTCTTGCGCTGAGCCGCCTATTCTATGCGCTGGCGAAAGACGGTATCCTCCCGGAACGTATCTCAAAGCTCAACAGACACGGCATACCGGGCGGCGCCGTCATGCTGATCGCAGGGGTCTCGCTTGTGCTTCCGTTCATCGGCAGGACCGCGATAGGCTGGATCATGGACGTGACAACTCTGGGCGCGACGATGGTCTATGCGTTCGTTTCGGCCTGCGGCCAAAACAGCGCAGATACAGAACGACAGGCTGGAGAAATGGACGGGCGGCGCGGGACTGGCCGTGATGACGGCGTTTATGCTGTATATACTCCTGCCCAACCTTTTCACCGCAGGCTCTATAGAAACGGTCTCATATTTCCTGTTTGTCCTCTGGTCTGTGCTCGGTTTCATATATTTCCATGCGATACTGAAAAGAGACAGTGAAAGACACTTCGGCAGATCACTGATAGTTTGGCTGGCGCTGCTTTCATTGATGCTGTTCGTATCTTTGGTGTGGATGAGCCAGTCCATGGTCGGCGCGGCGGAAGAGGGAATCAGTGCGGTCGAGGCGTATTACGGCGGCCTCGGCGTCAGCAGCAATGCCGACCTCTCCGCACAGCATCTGAGTATAATCAGGCATACGAACGCAAGGAGCGTCGTTGTGGTATGCGCTCTGATAGGCCTGTCATTGTCCATTCTGCTGAACAACTATCGCCTGATGAGCAGGAGAGCGCTGCATAGCGAGCTGCAGCTCGGCATAATGACGGATATGGTAAATACAGACCCGCTTACCGGCGTAAAGAGCAAACGCGCGTTTACAGAGGCTGAACACCTTTTCGACCTTGAGATCAGGGAGGGAAAGGCGGAACCTTTCTCAGTTGTCATCTGCGACGTGAACGGTCTGAAGCATATCAACGACACGCTCGGGCACAAGGCCGGTGACGCATATATAAAGGCCGCGAGCGAAATGATCTGCGAACTTTTCCAGCACAGCCCGGTATACCGCTTGGGCGGGGACGAGTTCGTCATCCTGCTGCGGGGCCGCGATTACAGGAAAAGGCATGAGATCATGGAAGAGCTGCACATAAGATCTGCCGGAAACATAGCTGAGGGCAAAGCTGTCGTTTCAGGCGGCATGTCGGATTACGAGCGCGGAAAAGACGCGAACATCCATGCAGTCTTCGAGCGGGCCGACGTCCTGATGTATGAAGAAAAGCAGAGGCTGAAAAGACTCGGGGCCAAAACCAGGCAGTAGGAAGCGGGAAAGCACAGCATCTTTCTGCGCCGGTATTCATGCAGCGGCAGGATGCCGGTATGATAAACGGCCGCTCCGGATATACCGTACACGCGGCCGAAAACGGATATAAAAAGCTGCGCGTCGGTTTGCCGGCATGTCATGCTGATGCGCGAAAAAGGCTGGGACAGCTATGGAAGAGAAGAAAAACGCAGCGGAAAAAAGCAGCTTTGCCCGCGGTGTGCTTTTGGCGCTCGGGACGGCAGTGCTCTGGGGCGGGACGAGCCCTATCTCAAAATACATAGGCTCGCACGGCGTCAGCATGGTCACCGTGATGTGCTACCGCGCGCTGCTGGTCGTGCTTCTTGTCGGGGCGTGGCTCAGATATACGAGAGGGCGCGGCTGGTACCGCATAGGCCGCCCGCTTCTTCGCACATACATACTGCTCGGTTTCCTTACTGTAGTGCTCAATGCCTGCGGCTTCATGATCTCATGCGTATACCTCACGGTCCCGCAGGCGCTTATGCTGCACTACACATTCCCGCTTGCTGCGATGGCGGGCTCTCTGCTCATAACGGGCGAGCCGCCGTCGTTAAGAGAGATAACTGCCGGCTTCGCTGTGCTTGCGGGGCTGTATATCGGCTTTAGGGGAGAGGGCGGGGGCCTTGTTTCGGTATCGCCGGCAGGAGTTCTGTGGGGGGTGGCTTCCGTTACCGGGCTTGCCATGCAGACACTGATCTCGCGGCGCATGCTGAGAGACGGCAGAGGCGACCCGATGCTCCAGCTCTTCTTTATCCATCTTTTCGGCGGCGCCATGCTTGCCGCGGGCAAGACGGTATTTTTCGGCTGGGGGGACCTGAAAGCGATCGACGGCGCAATATTCACGCTGATGCAGTACGCCGCGATAGGCTCGGGGCTCGGCGCTTTCTGGTTTATGTTCAGCGCGCTGAAATATATCGGGGCGCCGCTCGTGAGCCTCATATGCACGCTCGAGCTGGTATTTGCGCTTATCATAACCGCGCTCGTGCTGCGGCAGCCATCCACGGTATTCGAGCTTGCGGGCTGCGCCGTTATAACGGCGGCCGTTGCATTTGCCGCGTCAGGCAAAAAGAGAGCATGAACGTTCAGGGCCGCTGAAACAAGCCTGCGGCGCCCGCGGAGCGGAAAACGGCACTAATTGTATTTGTCCCGGAAAAAAGAAAATAACGGAATACAGAATGCGGGTTTTTGTATTATAATTCGGTTGGATATATGCAAAAACTGGAGTGTTATTATGAAAAAAATATTATTGTTTTCGCTTCTTGCGCTCTTATTATACGCGGCTCCGTCTTCGGCGGCATGGTCTCCAAAGGCAGATGAATACTGGATCCGCATCAACAAGGAAAAGGTCAGGCTCACTCTTTTCAGAGGAAATGACGCGGTAAAGAGCTGGCCCGTATCTGTAGGGCGCGGACGCGGCAAGGTAAAGACTTCGCGCATGGATCTTATCACGCCCACCGGCACGTTTACGATATACCGCGTTCTGCAGGACGCAAGCAAGCTCGTATATGACCCCGCATGGTTCAACGAGCCGGGGGAGCCGTCAGAAGGAGTCTACGGTTCGAAGCTGATATCTTTCTACAACAAATGGCAGATAGCGATACACGGGACAAACAACCCGGCCTCCGTGGGGCGCTGGGCCACACACGGATGCATACGCCTGAAGAACAAAGATATCAACGAGCTTGTCACATATGTCAAGCCCAATATGAAGCTGGTGATCGTGGACAACGACGGCATACCGTTCTCTCAGGAGACCATCTGATGAGCCGGGCTTTCATAAAGGAGGACGACGGCGAGCGCGGCAATGCGGTCGCCGATATACAGTTCCGCGAAGCAAAAGTCGAATGGCTGAAGATACAGGAAAAAAAGCTTGACACGCTTATAAACGGTCCGAAAGCAAAAAAGATTCCCCCGGAGACTCTTGAGCGCTGGATCAGCGAAACAAGGGCCGATATAGAAAAAACAAGAAAAGAGTTAGGCTACGATAAATAAAAGATCAGTTATGTATGCGGGACGTCCCTTCACGGTCGTTCCGCGTTTTTTTGCACAGAGGAAAGACCGGAAGCCTTTTTTCGCATGATTTCCGCAGCAGGCGCGGATAACTCGGCTGTGTGTGTTATAATGGCCGGAATATTTGCGGAAAGGCGGACTGAAGGGAAAGGAAAATGGGCGTCGGCATTTTTTCGAAGAACGGCGGAAAATATCAAATAGACATGAGCAGCGGCCCGATAATGCCGAAGATGCTGCTTTTTGCCGTTCCGCTTGTCTTCTCCGGCATACTGCAGCTGCTCTTCAACACAGCGGATGTAATAGTCGTCGGGCGATTCGCCGGGGACCACTCTCTTGCCGCGGTGGGATCAAACGGCTCTCTGATAGGTCTTTTGACAAATCTCTTTATAGGCCTGTCTATAGGAACGAACGTTCTTGCCGCGCGCTATTACGGCGCAAAGGACGAGGAGGGCCTTGCGCGCACTATACATACGTCGATGCTTGTAGGCGCCGCCGCCGGATTGCTGCTTATGGCCGGAGGCATGGCCTGTGCCCGCAGGATACTTATCCTGATGAGAACGCCCGAAGAGGTGATCGGGTTAGCCACGCTCTATCTTGTTATCTATTTTATGAGCATGCCGGCAATGATGCTCTATAACTTCGGCAGCGCTATACTGCGGGCGGTGGGGGATACGAGGCGTCCTCTTTTTTATCTTACCGCGGCCGGCGTTGTCAATGTGCTTCTGAATCTCTTTTTTGTAATAAATATGCGGCTTGACGTGGCAGGCGTCGCGCTTGCGACCGTTATATCGCAGTTCATATCCGCGGCTCTCGTAGTGCGCTGCCTGATGCGCGAAGAGGGTGCTATGCGTCTTACCCTCTCCGAACTCAGAATAAGCAGGGATAAGCTTGTCATGATAATGCGGATAGGGATTCCCGCGGGGCTGCAGGGAGCTATTTTTTCTTTGTCGAATGTCGTTATCCAGTCCACAGTAAACTCTTTCGGGGCTGTGGTGATGGCCGGAAACTCAGCTGCCCTCAACCTGGAGCTGTATATATATTTCGCACAGAACGCGTTTTACCAGGCTATACTTTCTTTCACGAGCCAGAACTACGGCGCGGGGCGCTTCGAACGCATATATAAGGTGCTGCGCAGCGGTATTGTCTGTACGCTTGCCACAGGCGGGATGTTAAGCGCTCTCTTCGTCATATTCGGCCGTGACCTTCTCGGAATATATACCACGAGCGGCGATGTTATCGACGCCGGCATGAAGCGTATTTTGATAATGTGCAGCACATACCCGCTCTGCGGAATAATGGAAGGCATGGCAGGCGTTGTCCGCGGCCTTGGCTTTTCCGTGGTTCCCACTGTCGTTACGCTGATTGGCTCATGTGCGCTGAGGCTTGTATGGATCGCTGCGGTGTTCAGCATAGAGGCGCTGAGGATGGTTCCTGTGGTCTATATGTCATATCCTGTCTCATGGGCGATCACATCCGCCGCGCATTATATATGCTTCAGGTGGATAATGAAAAACAGGATACTGCCGGAATCACGTTCAGCCCTTCTTAAGCAGCACGGCTTATAAGGAATGCTGAAGTCAGGCTTTTTTGCGGGCAGCCGTTACGCTGCCCCGGTACGGGAGCAAAGGGGGGCTGTTTTCTGGACAATATCAACGCGCTTATAGTTTTTGTCTCTGTCCTTTTGCTGTTTTGCATAGCATTCAGCCGCTTTATCTCAAGGGCCGGCATCCCGATGCTTGTTTTCTTTATCTTCGCAGGGATGCTGATGGGCTCGGAGGGCATAGGCGGAGTCTATTTTGACGATGCGGCCGCTGCGAGCACGATAGGCAATTTCGCGCTCTGTTATATCATCTTTGCCGGCGGCATGGCAACGAGCTGGCGCTCCGCAAAGGAGGTGCTGCTGCCGGGGGTCCTGCTTTCAACGGCGGGCGTCCTGCTGACGGCTCTGCTTGTAGCGGCGGCGGCCAGGCTCCTGCTGGGGATGACGTTTCTGCATGGTATGCTGCTCGGCTCGGTCGTATCCTGCACGGACGCTGCTTCTGTCTTTTCGATACTGCGTTCGAACAATATGAACCTCAGGCCTCCGCTTGCGCCGCTGCTCGAACTGGAAAGCAGCAGCAACGATCCGGCCGCCTATATGCTTACGGTCATGATGATAAGCCTTATAAAGTCCGAAAGCGGACCCGCCGGCTTTGCAGTGACGTTCGTGCTTCAGATGGGCGCAGGCGCCGCGCTTGGGGCTGCTTTCGGCTTTGCCGGCGCGTGGATAATAAACCGCATAAGGCTCAACAGCGACGGGCTTTACCCGGTAGTCGCCGCAGCAATGGCCGCGCTGGTTTTTTCCGCTGTGCAGCTGCTGCACGGCAACGGTCTGCTCGGAGTCTATATAGCCGCGATGGTCATGGGGAACGTCAAGCTTGTCCGAAAAACGTCGCTGGTGCGTTTTTTCGACGGTTTTTCGTGGCTGATGCAGATACTCGTCTTCGTTACGCTCGGGCTTCTGGTATTCCCGTCTCATCTGCGCGCGGTCTGGCTGCAGGCGCTTGCTGTATCCGCAGTACTGATGTTCCTGATACGCCCGGCTGTGGTCTTTCTGACGCTTCAGCGCTTCAGATATCCGGCAAAGGCGAAGCTGTTCGTCTCATGGGTCGGTCTGCGCGGAGCTTCATCGATAGTCTTTGCGACCTACGCGCTCAGGGAAGGTATTTCGGATGCGGACGTCATGTTCGACACAGTCTTTTTTATATCCCTTTCGTCTGTGATAATCCAGGGCTCGCTGCTGAAGCCGGCCGCATATCTGCTCGGGCAGATCGAAGACGTAGACAAAACTCTCGTTTCCCGAAGCTTCACCGACTACGAGGAGGACATAGAGGGAAAGCTCTATGAGCTGCGCGCGGCAAAGGACTCGCGTGCGGTCGGGATGACCGTCAGCGATATGAAATTCCCGGACAGCGTGAGGATAATGATCATAAAGCGCGGGGAAAGCACGATAGCCCCGACCGGGCAAACGCAGATAGCGGAGGATGACGTGCTTATGGTGACGGCTGCAGATACGGATGTTCTGCTTTCGCTTAAGGAGCGCTTCGGGCTGGCTTAGCCGCGGCGGCTTCCTGAATAAAATTAAGCTCCCGGCCGCTGAGCCGGGAGCTTTTGCGCAAAATCGTCGGGAGCATATATCAGCCGGAGGTCTTTTCCTCCCAGTTGACGAGCTTTCCGGGGTTTAATATGTTCTGCGGGTCGAATGCGAGCTTGACCCTCTTTATCAGCTCTATCTGGGCGTCGTCCAGGAAGAATTTGATATAGTCTTTGCGCTTGTAGCCGATGCCGTGCTCGCCGGAGAGCGTGCCGCCCATTTTTTTCAGCTTCGCGTATACGCGCTCCTGCGCCGCGTGCAGCTTTTCATGCCAGTCGGGGCATTCGGGGCAGATCAGCGTGCAGTGCATATTGCCGTCGCCTGCGTGACCGTACGTCACGTATTCGAGGCCGTAAGGCGCCGTTTCGCTTCTGACCATCTCAATCAGCGCGGGCACAGATGCGGTAGGCACGACAAGATCTTCTTTGGTGTAGCGGCTGTAGAGGGCAGATATTGCTTCCGGCACGCTCTTTCGCGCCTGCCAGATGCGGTCTCTCGTGCTTCTGGTGTCCGCGATATAGACTTCGTTTGCCCCGTGCTCCTGCGACAGTTTGCCTATCGCTTCGAACTGTTCCTCCACGCGCTCTTCGTCGTTGTCCTCAAGCTGTATTATCAGAGCGGCGCCTGCGTCGCCGGCCGGCACGCTTGTATGCAGATATTTTTCGGTGAGCGTAAGCGCGTTTTTGTCCAGAAATTCCACTGAAGCAGGGATAAGGCCGCCCTCTGAGATTATGCGCGGCACAAAGTTTATTGCCGTCTGAGCGTCCGGGAACGCGGCCAGCAGATCCACGGAGTGGCGCGGCAGCGGAAGAAGCTTCAGCACTGCTTTCGTTATCACAGCCAAAATGCCTTCGGAACCGGCTATAAGGTGCACAAAGTCAAGACCGGTCACGTCTTTGCGTCTTTTGCCGCCGAACCATGTGACGCTGCCGTCAGGAAGGACCGCTTCCAGCGCAAGCAGCTGGGCGCCGGTCGCGCCGTATTTTATAACTTTGTTGCCGCCGGCGTTTTCCGCTATGTTCCCGCCAATGTAGGAGGCGTCCCCGCTGCATGGGTCTCCCGCGTAGAGCAGTCCGTGACGCGCGGCCATTCTGCTTATCTCGGCCGTCACGACGCCGGGTTCCGTCGTTATCGTGAGGTTTTCTTCATCAAGCTCCAGTATATGGTTCATTTTTTCGAAGCTCATCACGATGCCGCCAAAGACCGGCATGGCGCCGCCCGAGAGCCCGGTGCCTGCGCCGCGCGGAGTTACCGGGATCCTGTATTTATGCGCGATTTTCATAATAGCTGACACATGCTCCGTGCTTTCAGGGAAAACAAGCAGGTCGGCCGTGTATTTTCTGTCGTAGCTGCTCTGAGGGACTTCGTCGTGCGAGTATGTGTCAAGCTTTTCTTCGTCTGCGCAGACGTTGTTCGCTCCTATATTTGCTTTTATCTCGTCCGCGATGTCATCGGTTATTTTATTATACGAGAAGAGAGCTTTCACTTTTTCTTTCCTCCGAACGTAATGTCAGGATATAATAGCATATATGCCGGAGGCGATAAAGATTGACTGGTAATATTGTTCACGGAGTGTCCCTTGCGGGAGAAAAGGATATCTATCTTTTCCGCGAAGGCACGCACAGAAAAATATACGATTTCCTTGGCGCGCATAAGATGAGCCATGACGGCGCGGAAGGCGTTCTTTTCGCGCTCTGGGCGCCCGCCGCGTCCGAAGTCTTCGTGATGGGCGATTTCAATTCGTGGAACAGAGAAAACCTCCCCCTTTCCCCGCGCTGGGATTCATCGGGGATATGGGAAGGCTTTGTCCCCGGCGCAGCAGAAGGCTGCCGTTATAAATTCGTGATAAGGACCCGATCGGGCGATCTCATCGAAAAGAGCGATCCACTTGCATTTGCCTCGGAAATAATGCCTGCAAACGCATCTGTGATCGCCGCTCCGTCATTTGAATGGAGCGACGGTGAATGGATGCTGTCGCGCGGAGCGAAAAACGCCCCAGACGCGCCTCAGTCGATATATGAGATACACGCAGGCTCCTGGCGCCGCAATATGGACAATTCGCTGCCCGCATGGCGCCGGCTTGAGGAGGAGCTTCCCGGCTATCTTGCCGACAACGGCTTTACGCACGCGGAGTTCATGCCTGTCATGGAGCATCCTTTCTACGGCTCATGGGGCTATCAGACGACCGGCTATTTCGCGCCGACGTCGCGCTACGGGAGCCCCGAAGATCTGATGAGCCTGATAAACGCACTGCACAGGCGCGGCTTAGGTGTGATCCTTGACTGGGTGCCCTCTCACTTTCCTATGGATTCCTTCGGCCTTTACAGATTCGACGGCACAGCGCTCTACGAGCATGAGGACGCAAGACGCGGCTTCCACCCGGACTGGAACAGCGCGATATTCAACTACGGGCGCGGCGAAGTGCGCTCTTTCCTGATATCATCCGCCCACTACTGGCTCGACCGCTATCATGCCGACGGGATAAGAGTGGATGCCGTAGCTTCGATGCTGTACCTTGATTACTCGCGAAAAGCCGGCGAATGGCTGCCGAACTGTCACGGGGGGAAGGAAAACCTTGAGGCGATAGATTTCCTTAAAGAGCTCAACTGCGCCCTTTACGAGGATTTCGACGGGGTATCGGTCACAGCGGAGGAATCGACGTCATGGCCGGCCGTCACGAAGCCTGTGTGGCTCGGAGGACTCGGCTTCGGCTATAAATGGAATATGGGGTGGATGAACGATTTCATCTCATACATGTCGCTGGATCCGATATACCGCAAGTACGCGCACGACAGGCTGACTTTCGGCATGTGGTACGCATACGCGGAGAATTTCGTGCTGCCCTTTTCGCACGACGAAGTCGTGTACGGCAAATGTTCTCTTTTTGAAAAAATGCCGGGAGACGACTGGCAGAAGGCCGCCAATCTGCGTCTTGCGCTCGGCTGGATGCTCTTTCACCCGGGCAAGAAGCTCCTTTTCATGGGAGGGGAATTCGGGCAGAGCCGCGAATGGTGCCACGACCGCGGGCTTGACTGGCATCAGCTCGCGGAGGGGCTTCATGCCGGTATAGCAAGGTGGTTTGCCGACGCGAACAATTTTTATAAAAATAACGAGCAGTTCTGGCAGCTCGACCAAAGCCCCGAAGGCTTCGAGTGGATAGACTGCAGCGACAGAGACGCCGGTGTGGTATCATTTATACGCCGTTCGGCAGACGCAGACCGCCCCGCGGTGATAGCGGCGAACTTTACTCCTGTGACACGCTGCGGCTACAGGATAGGGCTGCCTCTCCCCGGCTTCTGGCGCGAGGTGTTGAACAGCGACGCCTCGGTGTACGGAGGCTCGGGCTGCGGCAACATGGGCGGGGTCACCGCGGAGGATATGCCTTTCCACGGAAAGGACTTTTCAGCTGAAATAACGCTTCCGCCGCTATCCTGCACTGTATTTGTAAAAGACGCGCCGCTTCCCGGCGCGCAGAAATCATCCGATCAGGAGGGATAAATATGCCTACAAAGAGGAAATTTCCGAACAGCCGCATGGCTTCGATAGTGATGTCCGGAGGCATCCGCGAGATAATGACGCTTGCGGGCAGGATGGAGCAGGAAGGCAGAAGCATAATCCACATGGAGATAGGCAGACCGGACTTCGATTCCCCTGAGTGTGCCAAAAAAGCCGCAATAAATGCCATCGAAAGTGGCAACGTGCACTATACGGACATGGCCGGCGCCTATGACCTGCGCCGTGCGGTCGCTGATAAATACCGCAGGGAAAACGGTATGGACGTCGACGCGGACAAAAACGTGGTCATCACGTGCGGTGCGATGGAAGCGCTTACCGCGTCGATGCTTACGCTGCTTGAGCCCGGCGAGGAGATAATAGTCCCAGCGCCCTATTTTTCCGCCTACGCTGACGAGATAGCGATATCCGGCGCAAAGCTGACGGCTGTTCCCACAAAGATGGAAAACGACTTCCGCGTGCGCGCGGAGGATATAGCGGCGGCAGTGACGCCGAAAACAGCCGCGATACTTATCAATTCGCCGAACAACCCCAGCGGCACGGTCCTTACAAGGAAAGACCTCGAGGACATAGCGGCGCTCGCTATAGAAAAGGATCTGTGGGTGATTTCCGACGAATGCTATGAAAAATTCATTTACGACGGAGAACATATCAGCATAGCGAGCCTTCCCGGCATGGCAGAGCGCACCGTAACATGCTCGGCCGCGTCAAAGACCTGGTCTATGACAGGCTGGCGCATCGGCTGGGTCGTGGCTCCCGAGTCAATGCGCCAGTATGTGAACAAGTGCCACCAGAATCTTACGACCTGCGCTAATTCATTCGCGCAGGCCGGGGTCGTCGAGGCCTTTGCCAACGCGGACGAAAACGTGAAAACGATGATAGACGAGTACCGCAGACGCCGCGATATGGTCGTCAGATGGCTTAACGACATAAAGGGCTTCGAGGCATACACGCCCGCGGGAGCTTTCTACGCATTCCCGCGCATAGCAAAGCTTGGCATGGACGGCTTTAAATTCTGCTCATGGCTGCTCGAGGAAGCGGGCGTGTCCACCGTGCCGGGAGAGGTCTTCGGGATGCCTGGGCATATACGCCTTGCCTACTGCCGCGAATATGACTATATCGAAGAGGGTCTTTCGAGAATCAAAAAAGCGGTGGAAAACCTGTAGATTTTTGCTTACTGTGAGCGCCGGAACAGGCCTGATGCCTGCGCCGGCGTTTTTTTGCGCTATGCGAGCAGATCCCACAGGATCCTCAGCATCAAAAGCGCGAGCACGCATAGCATCATCGGACGGATGAATTTCGAGCCTCTTGTGAGCGCCATATGCGCTCCGGCAAAATTGCCTGCAATTCCGCATACCGCCGCCGGGACCGCTATCGAATAGAGTATATTGCCGGCTGCCGCGAAGGTTATGACAGACGCCGCGTTGGAGGCAAGGTTCAGCAGTTTCGCGTTGCCTGAGGCCGTCTTAAGGTCGAAGCCCATGAGGGCGGAAAAGGCCATTATAGCGAACGTCCCGGTGCCGGGGCCGAATATGCCGTCATAAAAGCCTATCAGAAGCCCGATCACAACCGCGAGCAGCGCCGCTTTGCGCTGACTGAGCGAGCGCGAGCGGTCTTCGTCGTTCATATCTTTCTTAAAGAGTATCACTGCCGCTGCGCAGGGCAGGATGACAAGCACCATGGCCTTTATCGTATGTTCTGAAAGCACGAGGGCAGTCATCGAGCCGCAGGCGGCGCCTGCGAAAGAGCCTGCCGCGGCAATGATCGCGGCGCGCAGCCGAACGGCGCCGCCCCGCCAGAATTTCATTACGGACAGCACGCAGCCGCAGCAGCCGGAGAATTTATTGCAGCCGAGCGCCATATGCGCAGGCATGCCTGTGAAAAAGTAAGCAGGCAGAGATATTATCCCTCCGCCCCCCGCCGACGCGTCTACGAAGCCCGCTATGAAAACGAGAAAACATACAAGCAGCAGAGATGTTTTTGATATTTCAAAGACAGCGTTCATATTGTAAATAAGACGCCTCCAGCATAAAATAGAATGTAAGCCAGATTATTATAATATAAATCAAAGATAATAAAAGCAACCGGATAAATTTCATAGGGAGAGCTTATATGGCTTACGGAAAAGTCACGCAGAAAGTGATCTCTGAGCTTGCTGGCATAGTTGGCGACTCTTATGTCTGGACGACAGAGGAAAAACGAGAGGCCTGTTCAAGAGATGAAACCACGACGCTGGCGCCGGAGGAACGCTTCCTTCCGGACGCCGTGGTCGCGCCCTCCTCTGCTTCGGAGGTCTCGGCAATACTTAAGACGGCCTGCCGGTACAGGATACCGGTAACGCCGCGCGGAGGCGGCACGGGGCTTTCGGGAGGGGCTTTGCCGGTAATGGGCGGAATTGTCATCTCCGATGAACGGCTTAACCGCATAATAGAAATAGACGAGAAGAACATGGTGGCTGTGACCGAGCCCGGAGTGATAACCAGCGAGATAAATGCGGCTGCAGAGGCAAAGGGGCTCGCCTACAGAGGATATCCCATGAGCGTGCTCTCCTGCCATATAGGCGGGAATATAGCCGAGAATGCGGGCGGCGGGAATGCCGTAAAATACGGCGTCACTATGCGCTATGTGCTCGGGCTGGAGGTTGTCCTCCCCACAGGAGAAATACTGAATCTCGGAGGCAAGCTTACAAAGGATGTATCCGGATATTCGCTGAAGGAGCTCTTCGTAGGCTCTGAAGGGACGCTTGGCTATGTTACAAAGATAATACTCAGACTACAGCCTCTTGTCAGTGACAGGGCTGTACTGCTCGCCCTCTTTGCCGATACGGAAAGCGCGATAGCTGCAGTGCCGCATATCATGACTCAGGGGAAGCTCATTCCTTCGTCGATAGAGTATATGGATTCCTTCTGCTACAGTGCGGCGTGCGGTTTCCTGAACGAAGAGCTGCCTGCGGAGGGCGTTGGTGCGGTGCTTTTAGTGGAGCTTGAGGAGAACGGCCAGGATCAGCTTGACCTTTCTATGGAAACGGCCGGCCTGCTTATGAAGGCGTACGGTGCGTCAGAGATCTACGTTGCTGACACGCGTTCTTCGCGCGAGCGGGTCTGGGCGGTGCGCAGGAATATAGATGAAGCGCTGCGCGCAGCGCACCCTGTCCAGGCAGATGAGGATATCTCCGTTCCCATATCCGCGATACCTGAAGCTGCGCGCGCTCTTGCGGATATCGAACGGCGATTCGGCGTTCGGACTGCAAATTTCGGACATGCCGGTGACGGCAACCTTCATCCGACTTTTCTTAAGCCGGATACGATGTCTGTGGATGAATGGAAGCGTACTGTGAACGATATTGAGTGGGAGCTTTTCCGCGTTACAAAAGAACTCGGCGGTGTGATAAGCGGAGAGCACGGCATAGGAAGCAAGCGCAGGGAATATTTTGTCTCTCTATGTCCAAGTGGGAATCTTGCGCTTATGAAAAAGATAAAAAAGGCGATCGACCCGTACGGCATAATGAACCCGGGAAAGATTTTCGACCTCTGAAACAATATGCGCTGAAACAGTGTTTCCTTTAACTGTCAATAAAAATAAAAAACGAAAGGATGATGCTGAAATGGGTAAAAAAGACAGTTACACTTCGGCTCAGGTAATGCACTTTCTGATCCCTTCACTTATCGGAGCGATAGTTTTCCTGTTGCCGGTGCCGATGAAGGGCACTCTCAACACGATACTCGGAATCGTGATCGACTGGGGCAAGGCCGTGCTTAAGCCTGTACTGCCCGGTATCGCGATGACGCTCGTCGTTATTTCTGCTCTTGTTTCGCTCTGGGCTACCGCTGCAAAACCGGAGAAGATAGCCAAAGACCAGTTCTGGGGGCCTCTTCTGATAGTAAAACCCTTCTGGCTTATATCACGTCTGCTGGGGGCCGTGCTGTACGTCCTTATTTTCTTTAAGATAGGTCCCGAGGTCATATGGAATATGGACAACGGCGGGACGCCCGGCATACTTCTTGCCCCGGCTCTGCTTATAATTTTTATCGTACTGGCCGGAGTAGTTCCGCTTCTCACCGACTACGGCCTTATGGAATATGTCGGCACGTACGCGCGTCCGGTCATGAAGCCTCTTTTCCGCCTTCCGGGGCGTTCGGCTGTCGACTGCCTTGCCTCATGGGTCGGAAGCTGTTCGGTCGCTGTTGTTATAACGACGAAAGTACACGACGAGGGCTATTACTCTGATCGTGAGGCGGCGGTCATTACTACGGCTTTCTCGGTCATAAGCATCGCGTATATTTATGTCATGGCCGATTTCGTCGGTCTGCCGCACATGTACTTCCAGATAATGGTGGCTATATATGCCGTTACTTTCATACTTGCGCTGATAATGCCGCGCATCTGGCCGCTCTCTTCCATACCGGATACCTTTTCCGGCAAGGCCGGCAAACGCCGCACTGGCGACGATATCCCCGAAGGCTATTCTCTCGGGGATTGGGCTCTGAAACTTGCCGTGGAGCGCGCTTCAAAGCAGACCGCCGCGATGACGGTGGATTCAGGCATAAAAACTTTCATCTCTCTTGTGGTGAGCACTATGCCGCTTGTAGTTTCATGGGGGACGGTGGTTCTGATCATTGCCAACAACACGCCTGTCTTTCAGATACTCTCCGCGCCCTTTGCATGGTGCCTGCAGCTTATGAAGATACCTGAGGCCCAGGGGACCGCCCCTGCGTTCATACTTGCCTACGCCGACCAGTTCCTTGCCGCCGTTGTAGGCTCAGGGCGCACGGCCGCGGCAGCAAAGTTCATGTGCGCCTGCATCTCCGGAACGGGGCTCATTTATATGACGGAAGTCGGCGTGCTTATACTTCAGTCTTCGATCCCGCTCTCATTCTGGAAGCTCACGGGGATATACATAATAAGGGCTGTGCTGAGCATCTTCCTGCTGGCGCCCTTTGCGTGGCTTTTCTGTTAACTGAAAAATTATAGGCGGTCTTTGTTGAAAATAATGCGAAGGCCGCGCAACTTTTTTGGCGGTCATTGGTATAATTTAGTTGATGCTATTTTCAGGCTTTCAAATAACATAAGCAAAGGGGCGGTTGATATGGCAGAAATAGACATGAAGGCGATGTTTTCGCTGACATACGGAATGTATATAGTCAGCACGGAGTTTAACGGCAAACTGAACGGACAGGTAGCCAATACCTGCATGCAGATCACTTCCGCGCCTCTGTGCGTGGCCGTATGCATAAACAAGGCAAACCTGACCACTGAACTTGTTTCGTCACGGGGAGCTTTTTCCGTTTCGATACTGGAGCAGGACGTGCCGATGACGTTTATCGGACAGTTCGGCTTCAAGTCGGGGCGCGATATCGACAAATTCGCCGGAGTCAAATACAGGATGTCCGAGGGCGGTACCCCGCTTATCGAGGACTGGTGCGTTGCAGCATTTGACGCCAAGGTAGTGGAGACAGTCGATATGCCGAGCCATATCCTTTTTGTCGGAGAGGTCCGCGAATCGGTCTTCTTCAAAGAAGCTCCTCTTTTGACATACAGCGATTACCATACGATAAAGAAGGGCAAGTCGCCGAAGACCGCGCCGACTTTCGGCTTCAACGCGCTCAAATAGATGGAAAGACCGCTGGAGAGCGCAGCTGCGAGAGCCGCAGGAGCAGCTGTATTTGAAGGCATATATTCCGAATACAACAAAAGAGAATATGTCTCTCCCGATCCGCTGCAGTTCCTGTACGGTTATGACGCCGCGGAGGATCGGGAGGTCGCCGGTCTTATAGCCTCCGCGCTTGCCTACGGCCGCGTCGCTCAGATATTAAAGAGCGTCGGCCGCGTACTGGACGTCCTGGGGGAGCATCCTGCCGAATATCTTAAAAATACGGAGTGCTGTGAGTACGAAAGAAAACTTGCGGGCTTCGTGCACAGGTTTACAGACAGCGCGGCGTTATGCTCTTTTCTTGGCGCAGTGGGGGAGGTTCTTCGCAGTTACGGCTCCCTTGAGCGGCTCTTCCTGAGCGGCTGGCGCGGAGATATCTGCGAAGCCATCGAGAACTTCACTGACGTAATGAACGGTTTTGCCGGATGCGGCAGCTCTTTTCTGCTGCCGCGCCCGTCGAAGGGCAGCGCCTGCAAGCGCATGGCGCTCTATCTGCGCTGGATGGTGCGGCACGACGAAGTCGATCCGGGCGGCTGGAGCGGCATTAAGCCGGCGGACCTTATCGTTCCGCTGGATACGCATCTTTTCCATATCAGCTCCGTTTTGGGGCTCTGTTCGTTAAAGAGCGCAAACGGCAGGGCCGCGGCTGAGATAACTGAAAGCTTTAGGGATATCAGCCCCGACGACCCTGTGAAGTATGATTTTTCGCTGACACGCTACGGGATACGGAACGACATGACAGTTGAAGAGCTTTTCGCTAAATGGCACTGCGGAAGGAAACACGGCTGAGGGTTTTTGTGTTTACCGTGTGCTGCCGTGATGATATAATCTCTCAAAACACAAGGAGGCTGCGGCGTCAATGATTTCTTCGGTACTTCCATACTGGGATCAGAACATCGACCTTGATATAGCGCCGTGGGTGCCTTATGGCAAGGATTTTTCGCCGGTCACCGTGAACAGGCTCTATAACCCGCTGCTTGGCGGGGTTGCCGGGCTTGCGTTCGAAATGAAGAGCGAATTTCTGTATCTTCGGAGTTTTAAAAGCGGCAATATAGGTACGATGGCAAGACAGAATATGATAGACCCTGAGCGCAACGAACCGACTGAGCTCGGCTTTACGATGGTCTTCGCCTATTCGGAGCAGCTTGAGCGCTCGGTGCTTTCTCTGCTGCATAAGTTCCCCGGCCTGATGGCCGGGCTGACCTTATGCGATATCTGGAACGGCAACGTGCTCGTAGACGAGTGCAAGGTCCTCATGCTGATAGACGAAGATCCCTTTTTCAACGAGACCGATTTCATACAGTCGCTTTACAGTGCGTTTCAGAAATTTTCCGGACGTGAAGAATCGTCCATATCATTTTTTGCCGAGAAGTTCGGGTACAGGCGCTGCTCAATAAGCTACGAGACCGACGACCTGACTCAGATGCGCGTGACCCAGGCGCTCTTCGACATGGAGCTCGATGCCACCAAAGAAGTGCTGGGGCCTGTGCCGGAGCTCAAGATACCGCTTTTGACCTCCATCGGAGCCTGCAGGAACGATAAATAAAACAGCCGGGAGCGTGCTCCCGGCTTCTTTTGTCTGCTGTCCCTTTATCAGTTTTCCGCAAGTATCTTTGAAAGCTTGGCGTCGTCTATATTGCCGCCGGATACGACTATGCCGGTCTTGCGGCCGTTCACCGGCGCCCTGCCCGACAGGACGGCAGCCACGCCGACGGCTCCGGCGCCTTCGGCTATGCAGCGCTGTTCTCTGTGCAGGAACGCGATCGCCTCTTTCATCTCTTTTTCTGTCACTTCGATTATGCCTGTGACGCGCTTTTTCGCAAGCGTGAGCGTGCTTTGCGGTATGTCCCCGTACAGGCCGTCGGCAAGCGTATCGCTGTAGTTTATCTCCTTTACGACGCCGTCCTTCCACGACGCGGCCCACGGGTTTGCCCTTTCGCTGTGCACGCCCCAGATCTCCACGTCCGGATTCAGCGCTTTTGCCGCTATAGACACGCCGTTCAATAGCCCGCCGCCTCCGGCCGGGACAAGGAGAAGCCCTATATCCGGCTCGTCCGAGAACATTTCTATACCGGCGCTGCCCTGTCCGGCAATGACAAAAGGATCCTCGAATGATGAAACAAATGTCATCCCGTGTGTTTCTGAATATTCATGAGCCGCGTGTTCAGCGTCGTTGTAATCGCCTTCGGTGATTCTGAGATCAACGAAGCCGCCGCCGAGCCAGTTGATCGCTCTTTTTTTTGTTTCCGGGCAGTCCCGCGGCACGAATATCTTTGTCTTTATGCCGAGCTCGCTCGCCGCCATCGCGACGCCCTGCCCGTGGTTGCCGCTCGAGCACGTAACAACGCCGGCCGCGCGCTCCCTTTCGTTCAGCATATTCATCTTGTAAAGGGCGCCCCTGACCTTGAACGAGCCGCAGATCTGCAGGTTTTCCAGCTTCAGATAGACCGGAGCTCCGGCTCTTTCGCTGAGGGCCCTGGAATACTCGACAGGTGTATGTCTTACTCTGTTTTTAAGGAATTTGTATGCTTTCATTACATCGGTGATGCACGGATCAAAAGGCAGTCTGTCCATATCCATGTCTCCTCTGTCCTGTAGTCTTTTCAAGATATAAAGATATTAACATATAAAGCAGTTATTGTGCCCCTGTCCCGGATGCTGATTCCCGATGACGCTTTTGCGTTGGCGCGAAATCTTCTGTCTTCATTAATTTCATGGAATCTGTGAACAAAATGCAGAAATCAGTGAAAATGTGAGATAATTAACAGCGGATTAATACGGTAAAATGATAATTACGAAATCGATTTGGAGGAAACACTGATGACGATAAGGATTCAAAACGAGGATTTGAACGCGGAAGCTTTTTCCGCGATAGGCATCATCCTGCCGTCCGGAGAGCCTGAGACCCTTTCTCTTGACCCGCTTCGCGGCGAGATGCGCGACTTCTGCCGCCGTGTCGTAGTAAATGAAAAATTTAAAGCCGACGCGGATTCGCTTCTTGTTATTCCGACAGCGGACAAAAATGTCCGCTGCGTTATCATGGCGGGAACCGGCAGTGAAAAAGAAAGCACTCTTGATTCGCTGCGCAGCGCCGCTTTCCGCGCAGCGCGCGCCGCGGCCGCAAAAGGGCTTCCGTCGCTGTACGTGACGATGCCGGACGCGAATGACGAAAAGAGATCCCGCGCGGCTGCCGAAGGCATGACCCTTGCGTCGTACCGTTTCCGCAAATATATCGAAAAAGACGAAAAAGACAGATTCGCTCCGGTTGAAGATATAGTCATAGCCGGCGGGAATGAAAAAGGAGCAGCTTTTGGAGCGGTCATGGCCGAGGCCCAGATATGGGCTCGCGACGCCGCAAACGAGCCTGGGAACGTGATAAACCCGGTGACCCTTGCCGAAAAGGCGAAGGCGCTTGCCGCGGAGCTCGGCATTGAGTGCGAGGTCTGGGACGAAAAAAGAATAGAAGCCGAAAGGATGGGAGCCTATTACGCGGTGGCAAGAGGCTCCGCGAATCCTCCGCGCTTCATTCATCTCACTTATACGCCGAAAGGCGCGCCTAAAGGGCACATAGCGCTCGTAGGCAAAGGGCTTACGTTCGACAGCGGCGGACTCGATATAAAGCCTGCAGAATACATGCTTACGATGAAGGGCGACAAAAGCGGCGCATGCGCGGTGCTGGGCGCGCTGCGCGCCGCCGCGAAGCTCGCGCTTCCGTGGAAAGTGAGCGCGATCGTGGCTGCCGCGGAGAATATGCCGGGCGGCGCCTCTTACCGTCCCGACGATATAGTCCGCGCGAGGAACGGCAAGACTATAGAGATAAACAATACCGACGCGGAGGGGCGCCTTACGCTTGCGGATGCGCTCTGCTACGCCTCTGAGCTCGGCCCGGATATGATAATAGACATAGCCACTCTCACCGGCGCCTGCGCCGTGGCTCTTGGCTCCACGACGGCGGGGCTTTTTACGAACAACGACGAATTCGGCGACAAGGTGATAAAGGCTTCTCAGATGACAGGAGAGCGTCTGTGGAAGCTGCCTATGAACGATCCAAACCTCCGCAGCCAGATCAAATCTCCTTTCGCCGATCTGGTAAACAGCGCAGGGCGCTACGGAGGAGCGATTACCGCCGCGATGTTCCTTGAGGCGTTTGTTGCGAAGGATATACCGTGGGTGCACCTTGACATCGCCGCCGCAGATTTTGTAAAGAAACCTTACAGCTATTACGCGAAGGGGGCGTCCGGATTCGGGACCCGCACGTTAGCCGAACTGATAGCGGAACTCTAAACATGACAGATACAAAAAGAACAGACTCTCTGGCGCTGATAAACAGCGTTATCTATCCTATGGCCTGCCCCGGGCGCGTCAGCGCGCTTTTCTCACGCGGCGGCGTCATAGAGGCGCTCGGCACGGACAGGGAGATACTCCCGATGTGCGATGCAAAGACCGTTGTTCTCGACATGAAGGGGCGTTTTGTGCTGCCCGGCTTCACGGATACTCATATACATCTTTTAGCCGCCGGACGCAGCCTTGAAGCGCTTGATCTGAGCGGCGTGCGTTCTGTCGACGAACTCGTTTTGTCCGCGAAAAAATACCTTGAAGAGAACGATCCGCCCCAAAACGGCTGGTTCTGTGCCAGAGGATGGGATCAGAACGATATGGGCGAAAAGCGTTTTCCCGACAGGAATGATCTTGACAGGATATCATCTGGACTCCCGCTCTTCTTTGAGCGATCCTGCGGCCATATAGCAGTGCTCAACAGCATGGCTCTTGAGATGCTCGGCATAGGGCGCGGCATGCGCATCGCAGGAGGCGTCATAGACACGGATACGTCCGGAATGCCGAACGGCATAGTGCGCGAAGCGGCCGTCAACTGGGTCAGAATGAATATCCCCCCCAATTCCAGGGAAACACTGCGCCGCTGGTATAAGCTTGCTGCAGACAGGCTTGTACGTCACGGCATAACATCGGTGCAGACCGACGATATAGAAACGGCAGGCAGTGCGGAGGAAGTATTCGGGCTTTATGAGGCTGTCGAGGCGGAGGAGGAGATGCCGCTTCGCATATCGCATCAGTGGTGTCTTTGGAACGAGAAGGAACTCTCGGCGTTCATAAGAGAGGGCAGCCATAAAATTTGCGGGCGTTATTTCCGTTCGGGGCCTCTTAAGATACGCGTCGACGGCACGCTTGGCGCGCGCACGGCGGCGCTCCGCGAGGAATATTCCGACGATCCCGGGAACCGGGGCGTCTATTCCCATTCCCAGGAGGAGATGGACCGACTTGTTATAATGGCGCAGGAGGCTGGGATGCAGGCGGCTTTCTACGCGATAGGGGACGGAGCTATAGAGCGCTGCCTGAATGCGGTGGAAGCTGCAAAAAACGCGGCAAACGCGGATATTGCGCACAGGATCGTACACTGTCAGGTAGGCGGCGCGGATCTTTACCGGCGCATGGCAGAACTCGGCGTTATGGCTGATATCCAGCCGGCCTTCGTAGCGTCGGACTGGCCTATAGTGATGCAGCGGCTTGACGCTGAGCGCGCGCGCCTGAGCTATGCGTGGAAATCCCTTTTAACTGCCGGCATACAGGTCGGAGCCGGGTCGGATGCTCCTTCGGAACCTCTTGACCCGCTGATCGGCATAAGAGCGGCGATTCTTCGCCGTGATACGAAGGGAATGCCTGAACATGGCTGGATGCCGTCGCAGTGCCTTGACCGCGTCGAGGCCTTCTCTATCTATACAAGCGGCGGAGCCTGCGTATGCGGGGAGCTGCCGTGGCGCGGCACGCTCGAGCCGGGCAAGGCCGCGGATATGATCGCGTTTATGGAAGATCCTTTTATGGTGCCGGATGACGAGCTGCTTGAGATGCGTAACGGTCTTACGGTAGTCGACGGCAGGATACGCTTCATAAGATAGGATAAAATTTGCCTGAAGAAGATAATGCTGCGATCTCCGCTCCCCTGTCCGAGACCGAACTGAAGGGGCAGGTCGAGCGCATTACATATCACAACGAAGAGAACGGCTATACCGTCCTTCGTATGAGTGTGCCCGGACACGCGGAGCTTATAACCGTAGTAGGCAATATGCCGGAACCCGCTCCCGGAGAGATGCTTTCAGTTGCCGGTAAGTGGGAGAAGGACCCTCGCTACGGGATGCAGCTGCACGCCGTCAGGTGCGAACCGGCAGTGCCGGCAAGCGCCGAGGGAGTAGAGAAGTTTCTTGCCTCCGGGCTTATCCGCGGGGTAGGTCCTGCCACCGCGAAAAAGATAGTGGAATTCTTCGGCGATGATACGCTTTCAGTGCTTGATGAAGAGCCTGAGCGTCTTCTTCAGGTCAAGGGGATAAACGGGAAAAAAGCAGAGGATATAGCGCAGTCCTGGCACGAGCAGCGCGATATCAGAGAGGCGATGGTCTTCCTGCAGGGCTACGGGATCGGCGCCGGTTACGCGATGCGCATATTCCGCCGTTACGGCAGCGCTACAGTGGCCGCGCTTAAAGAGAATCCCTACTGCCTTGCGCAGGACGTCTACGGCATAGGCTTCACGACCGCTGATAAGATCGCTGCCCGCATAGGCATTGCGCACGACTCGCCGCTGCGTGTGCGCGCCGGCGTCCGCTATGTGCTGAACCAGATGACAGGCGACGGGCATGTCTTCGTTCCGTCAGATATACTTGCGGCACAGGCCGCGCAGACTCTTGCCGTAGGGCCGGAGCTTGCGGCCGAAGGCATAGCTCAGGCGGCGGCCGCAGGCAATATCGTGCTGGAAAATTACACCGACAAAGACGGTACGGAACGCGAGGCCGTCTATCTGCCGGCTTTTCATTACGCTGAAACCGTATCCGCGAAAAATCTCATTTCTCTTGCCGATGAGCCTTACAACAGGCAGTTTGTCGACTGCGAAAAGGCTCTGCCGTGGCTTGAGCGCGAAATGGGGATAACCTTCGCCGACGCGCAGAAGGAAGCTATAAAAATGGCCGCGGCGTCAAAGGTAATGGTCATCACAGGCGGTCCCGGGACCGGCAAGACCACGATAATACGAGCCGTCCTGCATATGCGCGAGTCCGGCGGTTTTAACGTGATGCTGGCCGCCCCTACCGGCAGAGCGGCGAAAAGGATGGCCGAAGCGACAGGGCATGAAGCAAAAACGATACACAGGCTCCTTGAATATAACGGCGCTGCATCCCAGCCCTTTGAACACGCCTCTTCGCTTTCCGGCACAGGCGTATTCATGCGCAATGAGACAAATCCGCTCAGATGTGACCTGCTGATCGTTGACGAAGCCTCTATGATAGACCAGATCCTTTTTCACCATCTGCTCAAGGCCGTGCCTCCCGGCGCGTCGCTGATATTTGTCGGGGACGTGAACCAGCTGCCTTCCGTATCGCCGGGCAATGTGCTGAAGGATCTCATCGATTCGGGGATATGTCCCGTGGCGGAGCTGCGCGAGATATTCCGTCAGGGGCGTGAGAGCAGCATTATTGTGAACGCGCACCGCATCAACGGGGGCCTTATGCCGCTGCTTCCCGAAACCGGAAAAGACAGGATATCCGATTTTTATTTCATAGAGCCGTCGATGCCCGCAGAGGGCGAGCTGAGCGATGATGAATACAGGAACCTCTTTGACGCAAAAGTGATGCAGACGATAAAAAAACTTGTTTCTGAGAACATTCCCAACCGCTTCGGATTCGACCCCGTAAACGATATACAGGTGCTTTCCCCGATGCATAACGGGATGCTCGGCACAAAGCGGCTGAATATCGAGCTTCAGAAGCTTCTGAACAAAGGACGCGGAGCGTCGGTGCAGCGCCTTGACCGTGTATTCAGGGAAGGGGACAAGGTGATGCAGGTAAAGAACAATTACGACAAGGACGTCTATAACGGCGATATAGGCACGGTCGTAAGCGTAGACGGAGAGGAATCATGCGTGACTGTGAAAATGGAAACGGGCTTCGTGACGTATGAATTTGCGGAGCTTGAAGAGCTTGTGCACGCGTACGCGGTCTCGATACACAAGTCGCAGGGCTCCGAATACCCTGCGGTGGTCATCCCCCTGCTGACGCAGCATTACATAATGCTGCAGAGGAACCTGCTGTACACCGCCGTAACGCGCGGCAAAAAGCTGGTGGTGATAGTGGGGCAGAAAAAAGCGCTGCGCATAGCCGTTGAGAACGACAAAATGCGGACAAGATATACGCGTCTTGCGGAGCGTCTGAAAAGCCGCGGTCTGCCGCGCCCTCTTCCTGCCGCCGAATAAATTTTATAAGCGCGCCGTAAAAAAAGCTGCCGCGCAGCGTGGAAACGTGCGCGGCAGCTTTCGCTTTTTGTAAATGCGGTAAAAATCAGATGTATCTTGTGCTGCTCCTGTATGTATTCTCCCTGTGCCCGCGTTTGCCGTCCTTTTCGACCTGTGCGAGGCGTTTTTCGGTGTGATGCGCGAAACGCACGAACGGCAGGCCGAGCAGCAGGTATATAATTGCAACTATTATGCCGGGGCCGAAGTAGTCGTAATATGTGGCAGATACCTGACCGTAGACCTTTGTCAGATCCACCATCGTTATTATCGAGACAAGCGAGGAGTCTTTGAGCAGAGATATGAAATCGTTCGTTATCGGCGGTATGACGACGCGCACTGCCTGCGGGAGTATTACCTCGCGCATAGCCTGCCACCTCGTCATGCCGAGAGCGAGCGCCGCTTCCCACTGAGTGTGGGGTATAGCAAAGAGTCCCGCGCGGTAGATCTCCGCCTCATATGCGGCGTAATTGAGCCCCAGTCCTATCGCGCCGGCCCAGAACGGCGACAGCTTGATGCCGACCGACGGCAGCCCGTAGAATATGAAAAAGAGCTGTATCAGCACCGGCGTGCCGCGTACGATCTCGACGTAGAGCGTCGCTATGAACGCAAGCCAGGACGGCGCGAAAACGCGCGCGACCGCAAGAAGCAGGCCGAGTCCTATCGCTATCGCCATGGCCAGGATGGATACCTCCATGGTGACGAGCGCTCCCTTTGCGAAGAGAGGCATTACGTCCATGTAGCGCTCGATGCGTTTCTGGAGCGTCAGCACAGGGCGGTGGGTCTCGGCCCATTCGTTGTAGCGCTCAGGCTCAGCCACCGGCGGATCGAAATCGTTGAATTCGGCCGCCATTACCGGCGTCCAAAGATTCCACCTGTCGTATATCTCGCGCAGTTTGCCGCTGTCGCGCAGCGCTATCAATGCGCGGTTTACTTCGGCCAGCAGCTCTTTGTCTTCTTTGCGCAGGGCTATCGCGTATTTGAGCTCTCCGACGGGAGGTCCGACAAATTTTATCTCCGGGTTGAAGCCTGCGGAGTAGAGCGCTATAGGCTGGTCGAAGAAGGCCGCGTCGAGACGTCCGTTGGCAAGATCTTCGTATGTATTGGCCTCGACTATGTAGGTGCGTATCTCTATATCTCCGACCTCTTCAAGCACCTGCTGCGCATAGCTTTCCTTGAGCGTGCCCACGACTTTGCCTTTGAGATCGTCAAGGTTCTTTATCGAATTGTCCTTGCGCCGCACGGCAAGCTGCAGATATGTCTTATAGTACGGTATCGAGAAATTTATCTGTTCCTCGTGCTCGGGAGTTACCTCGAGCCCGTTTATCGCGATGTCATAGAGATTGCGGTCAAGCCCCGGAATCAGATTGTCCCAGGCGTTGTTGACATATACCGGGGTCCTCTTCATCTCAGCAGCGAGAGCGTCTACTATGTCGACTTCAAATCCTATCAGCTTTTTGGGATCCTTCGGATCAGGGAACATGTAAGGGAAGCCGCCCTCGGAATCGCCGCCCCAGCGCAGTATCTTCCCCGCTTCTTCGGCGGCGTTTGACGCGGCGCATGATGCAAGCAGCACGGCGCAGATGAGCGCAAAAATAAGAGTGCATTTTTTCATCAGCATGTCACCCCCGAATTCACGAAATGACGCAGGAAAGCGCGCGTCCTGTCGTTTTTAGGATTTGCGAAAAGTATGTCTCCGTCCTCGTATTCGACTATCTCGCCATTATCCATGAATATTATGTAATCGGAAGCGTCTTTTGCGAATTTCATTTCGTGCGTAACGATGATTTGAGTCATGCCTTCAGAGTCGAGGTCCTTCATTACCTGCAGCACTTCGCCTACAAGTTCCGGATCCAGTGCCGACGTCGGTTCATCGTAGAGCATGACCCTCGGGTTCATCGCAAGCGCGCGCGCGATAGCGGCACGCTGGCTCTGGCCTCCGGAAAGCGTGGAGGGGTACTTGAGCGCAAGCCCCTTAAGGCCTACCTTCTCAAGCATCTGCAGCGCAAGTTCCTCCGCCTGCTCCTTGCTCATCTGCTTGACCACCATTGGAGCGAGCATTATGTTCTGAAGCAGGTTCTTGTTCGGAAAGAGATTATAGCTCTGAAAGACCATCCCGACTTCGGTGCGCAGCTCATGCACCTTCTGCATGAGAGCGTCTCCCGGTTTCTCTCCCGGGCGGCGTGATACAGTGACGCCGGCAACTGTGACTGAGCCCGAGTCCATAAGCTCAAGGCAGTTTATGCAGCGCAGAAAAGTCGACTTTCCGCATCCTGAGGGACCTATTATCGAAGCAAGATCCCCTTCGCGAATCGTGAAGCTGATATTCTTAAGTACCTCGGCGTCCTCGTAGCTCTTGCAGAGGTTTTCTATTATGATGAGCGGCTTGTTTGCAATGTTCATGACACGTTCCCCCTAACGTAGTATCTTTGTTTCAGAAGAGAGCGTATGTCATATTCGAAGGTGTTCACTGCAGGGGAAACTGGCCGCGCATAAAGCGGCGGCGGTAAGTAGTGAAGCTGTCCTGAGGCCGGATAAACTGCTGAAGTTTCGGAGTTTCGCTCCATGTCTGACACACCAGACACCAGTGTTTTTTTTCAATTTTCGTCTCACGTCCCTTCCGTGTAGCGACATAGTACAAAGTAAGAAGAGTTTAATATCATTGCCGCCTAAATGCAAGGAGAATATTTAACAGATAAAAAGCATGCACGGCCGTTTCACGGCGTACGGCGCGCCGTTGAGCAGGTATAATAGCGTAAACAAGGGGGAATATGTCTTATGAAAGAACTGATATTAAAAACAGAACTGCACAGCTTCACATCGTGCCGCGGCTTTGCCGAAGCTTTTGCCGTCGGAGCAGACGACCTTGTACTGACGATACGTCCTCTCTATGAAAAATATTTTATGCCGCTTTCCATACCGTTCAAGGTGCTGTTTATCGAAGATTTCGGCCTGGGCGAGCCGACGGATGTGATGGCGGACGCGATGATCGACGAGGCGGAAAAAACAGGTTTCAGGCGTCTTATTGCGGCAGGCGGAGGAAGCGTTATAGATATTGCAAAGATAATCGCGGCATCAGGAGGACGGCATACGGACGAGCTTTACGCGGCGCCTTCGGAGATCAGGCGGTCAAAAGGGCTTGTCATATTGCCCGCAACCTGCGGCACGGGCAGCGAGGTGACGAATATATCGATACTCAACCGCACCAGGCTGGGTACGAAGATGGGGCTGGTATCCGACGAGCTCTTTGCCGACGCGGCCGTGCTCATTCCGGAACTGCTGGAGGAACTGCCGTACGAGGCATTTGCGGCAAGCTCGGCAGACGCCCTTATCCATGCGGTTGAATCCGCCCTTTCGCCAAAGGCTACGTCCTTTACGAAACTGCTTTCATACAAGGCAATTGAGATAATAATCTCAAATTATGCGGTCATAGCCGCAAAGGGCCGCGAATCGCGCATCGGGATGCTTGCGTCTTTTCTTGCCGCGGCAAATTACGCAGGCCTTGCTTTCGGCACGGCCGGATGCGCCGCCGTACACGCTCTTTCATATCCGCTCGGCGGAAAGTACCATGTGCCGCACGGGGAGAGCAATTACGCCGTCTTTACCGGCGTCATGAAAAATTATATCGAGATAAAAAAAGACGGAGAGATGGAAGTGATGATGGGTTTCATAGCGGCGCTGACGGGCTCAAAGCCTTCCGATGCATGGGACAGTCTCGATGCGCTGCTGGGCAGGCTCCTGCCCAAGAAAACGCTGCGCGGATACGGTGTCCGCGAAGACGAGCTTGAAGAGTTCGCCGATTCCGTGATAGAGCGCCAGCAGCGTCTTATGGCAAACAGCTTTGTGCCGCTGGACAGAAGCCGCGTGCTGAAAATATACAGGGAGCTTTACTGAAGAGATAAGCGCCGCCGCTGTAGCGTTCCACCCGAAAACATGCTTTGACATAAAAAGGGAACGGGCTCAGTCCGTTCCTTTTCTTTTCGCTTCAAAAAAATTCCGCAGGATCTCGGCGCATTCGCGAGCCAGAACGCCTCCTGTTACGCTGCATCTGTGGCTCAGCCTCGGATCCTGAGGTATCTCGTAAAGGGACCTGCAGCCTCCGCCCTTCGGGTCTTTTGCGCCGAATACTATCCTTTCCACCCGACACTGCACGAGAGCCCCGGCGCACATGACGCATGGCTCCAGCGTGACGTACAGGCAGCAGCCGTCAAAACGCCATGAGGAAGTCTTTTCAGCCGCGGCGGCAAGCGCGTTGATCTCGGCGTGTCCGAGAGGAAAGTTGTCCAGCGAGCGCGTATTGTGCCCGCGTCCTATTATCACGCCCTCCCGGACGAGCACGGCGCCTACCGGTATCTCGCCTTTTTCAAGCGCAGTCCGCGCTTCCGCCAGAGCTTCTTTCATGCAGAAAATGTCATCCATTGTGGCGGCCTTCCCTCCTCATATGGTATACTTTAGCACAGTTTGCGCGTGCCTGTAGCTCAGCTGGACAGAGTGCCGCCCTCCGGAGGCGAAGGTCTGGGGTTCGAATCCCCACAGGCACGCCATTTCTGTCATTTTTTCCCATGACTCTGCTGAGAATTTTTCCTGTATTTTTGTTTTTGTGCTCTTTTGTTCCTGTGCAGTTACTGCTGACCGTGAAGCCGCGCCTGGTTCTTTTTTGTGCAGAAAAGCCCTGCGCAGACGCAGAGAGCCGATACTGCAAGTCCCGCAAAAAGCGGGTCGCCGGGAAGACGCATTGCGGCCCACAGCAGCATCGCGGCAAGGCCGCCTGCGCTTGAGGCAAGCGCCCATGACGGGGCAAGCGCCTGCGGCCTGAGCACTGCGGCCACCAGGGGCAGGAACGTGCCTGAGCCGCGCAGCCCCATGCTGACGAAGCTCCATTCGAGGATCATGCTGCCGGCGCCGCCTACGGCAATGAAAGCCGCAGCCGCCGTCATGACGGTGACCAAAAGTTTTTCTAAACGGCCGCTGTTTTCCCCGAATTTGGCTTTAAGGCCGGACGGGATGAAGTTTTTGGATATATTTGTCGCAATACCCAGTATCAGACCGGCGGCGCAGCCGATCACGGTTATCAGTATGCCTCCCCACAGCAGGCCTCCGATGACCGGCGGAAAACTGTTTGCTATGAACCATGAAAGCGCCATATCAGGAGGCACGTCTGCGCCCGACGCCCGCATCGTAAGCCCGACCCAGCAGCCCAAAAGCCCCATCACCGGCATGATGAAAGCTGATGCCAGAGCTCCGGCGCGCGCGCTTTCCACATCCCTCGCGGCCGCTATGGACTGAAGGTATATCTGAGTGGTGAATATGCCTGCTATCATTGAAAGCAGATAACCCGCCTCGGGGAAAAAGCCGCGTCCGAATATGTTGAAGCAGGGGTGGAACGGCAGCTTTACGAATGGTTCCGCCCCGTGCTGCAGCGTAGCCGCCGCGGCGCAAATAATAAGAACGACAAAAAGGATCGCTATCTTTGCCTTTCCGAGAGCAGCAAAGCCCTTTATGCCGCCTGTGGCGATGAAGCTCCATACCGAGACGGCCGCGGTAAGCGCCGCAAGCGCTGCCGGTATAGGTATTATCCCGCGTATCAGCGCTATGCAGGAAAGAAACTGAGCGCATACCGATATAAATGTCCCGAGCGAAGAAGAAAGGGTAGCGGTCAGTGAGATCATTCTGCCGCATTTCCCGTAGCTTTTTTCCAGATAATCGGCAACAGTCGTTATCTCGGCAGCCCGCAGCGGCGCTGCAAAGCGCAGCCCCAGTATCAGGCAGCCTATGCCTCCGCCAAGAGTGAACCACCATGCCGTCATTCCATAGCTGTAGGCCATCTGGACCGTTCCTACGGTGGACGCCCCGCCGACAAGCGCGCCAAGAAGTATGCCGGTCACACCGGCCGCTCCCGCTTTCCGCCCTCCGAGGCTGTAGTCTTTTTTATCGCTGCGCCTTCCCGCCGCAAAACCGCATGCTATGAAAGCCGCCAGCATCGCAAATGCCGAAAAATAAAACAGAAACACAGATGTCACTTCCCGCAGGCACTTGATTACCGCAATATTTTAGCTTAAACGAGGGGAGTTTGCAGGCTTGTATTTCTTTCGTCTCTTTGTTATTCTTTACACATAGTGTTTGACAGTGTCTGCGCAAAGCAGCAGGCGCAGAAGTTTTTCAAGGGGGCATATTTATTATGAATTTGCAGGAGATGGCGTCGCTGCTTGACGCCAAGTGTATTTCCAACGACTGTGACCTCAGCAATATAGTGATAAACCACGCCTATGCGTGCGACCTTATGAGCGACGTCCTTGCCTTCTGTACGCCCGGCACTCTTCTTTTGACCGGACTGACAAACGTGCAGATCGTGCGCACTGCCCAGATGCTCGACATACCGGCGGTGGTCTTCGTTCGCGGCAAGGTGCCTCTTGATGAGACGATTCAGCTTGCCAAAGACAATAATCTTCCGGTTCTGCTTACAAATCATACACTGTTTGAAGCATGCGGCATCCTGTATGAAAAAGGCATGAAGCCGATATCAAGGGATCGGGAGATATAGAAAATGGCTGCCCCTGTCTGTCTTGAATACAGAATTGAGGGGAACGACTTTATGGTTGCAGGCGCGGCCTCTAACAATATTAAAAATACCCTCAAGATGCTCGGCATATCTTCCAGTGTGTGCACGCGCGTCGCCATCATAGCCTACGAAGCCGAGATCAACCTTGTTATACATGGCGGGGGTGGGGTGCTGAAGGCTGAGATCACAGAGGACCGCGTAAAGCTGACGGCCGAAGACGAAGGCCCCGGCATCGCGGATATAGAAAAAGCGATGACGGAAGGCTTCAGCACTGCTACGGAGTATGCGCGCGAAATGGGCTTCGGAGCCGGAATGGGCCTGCCCAATATAAAAAAGAACAGCGACGAATTCAATATAGAATCCGAAGTCGGAAAAGGGACCAGACTCTACAGCACCGTATTTTTCAACAAACAATAAAAACAGAATGCGCGGGGGGCTGAAGATATGCTTCACAGTGTAAAGATCTCCAGGGAGGCATGTCAGGGGTGCGTTAACTGCATCAAGATATGCCCTACGGAGGCAATAAGAATTGTCGACGGGGAAATAAACATAATCAGCGAGCTCTGCATAGACTGCGGTGAATGTCTGCGTTCATGCAGCAGACAGGCGCTCGGCATACAGGGCGACGACTGGAACAAAATAAAAGAGGCTCCCAAAGTCACGCTTCTGCCGGATCCGGTCTTTTATTCCCAGTTCAGCCACTATATGGATCCTTCCGCTCTGGAAAGCGTCGTCTCATCTTTCGGCTATGAGATGATGACGGAAGAAATGGAAGAAGCGTTCGACCTGAGCGCCTATGCGTGCGCGCAGGCGATATCGCATTCCCCGCGCCAGTCGCTGCCGCTGATATCATGTTACTGTTCCTCCACGCTGCGCTTTATCCAGTCGCGTTTCCCGGAGCTGCTGCCGCGCGTGGTCCCCGTATGTTCTCCTCTTGAGTTAGCCGCCGACCTTCTGCGCATGAGGACGAACAGCAGCGCGCCTATCACGCTCCTTTCGCCCTGCCCCGCAAAGATCACGATGATAAAGGATCCGCAGGGGCGGGAACGTTCGCCTATAGACAATGCAGTCGAACTGCGCCGTGTAGCGCGCAGCATAATGGCGAGCAATGCGTCGCCTCAGCCGGAAACAGATGCAAGAGAACGCTCGAACCGCTGGCTGCACTGGGCCCGGCGCGGCGGAGAAGCGCGGCATATACAGGCTTTTTCCGACAGGAAACTGACGATGCTTGCCGTATCCGGACTCAGAAATACGATTGACGTCCTGCAGGAACTCGAACTGGGCAGGCTGCGCAATGTGGATTTCATCGAGTGCAGGATCTGCGATACAGGCTGCGTCGGCGGCACAGGCACGGCGGAATCGCGTTTCCTTGCCAACCTCAGGATAAACAGCATAAACGTTGACTGGAATGTAACGGAAAACGATGTGCAGCGCGCCGAAAGACTGTACGCGATGGATTTCTGGGCGATAGAGAAAGAATACACCGCGCGCCCGCATCTGCCACTTTCCGATAATATCGGAGAGGCGATGGCCAAGCTGCAGCAGATGAAGGAGATATATTCATGCCTTCCCCATATAGACTGCGGCTCTTGCGGGCGTCCCTCCTGCCAGGCTATGGCCGAGGAGATCGTGCGCGGACACGGTTCTGTCACAGACTGTATTTTTAAGCTGCGCGAAGGCATAGCGACGCTTGCCAACAGGATAGTCGTTATGTCGGAGTCCCAGCCTCAGACGCTGAAGATAAGGGGAGAAACAAAGTGACGATAGGTGAAATTTGCGGGTTTTTGGGCGGAGAAGTGCAGTGCACCGGAGACCCCGGACGCGAGATCACCGGCGCGATCGCGGGAGACCTTCTGAGTTTCATAATGGGCGCCGCAAAGGAAGGGTCTCTGTGGATAACGATACAGGCCCACCTTAACGTTGCGGCGGTGGCTGTACTCAAAGATCTGCCTCTTATAATAATAGCGTCCGGACGCAGGGCTCCGGACGATCTTACGGAACGCTGCGCTTCGGAGAATATAGCGGTTCTGAGCGTGCCGCAGAGCATGTATGAAGTGTGCGCAGAACTTGCGCGCCGCGGGCTGAATGGATAAAACAGAGCTTAAGCCCTTTTGGGTCGATCTTCACGTACATACGCTTCTGTCTCCGTGCGGAGAGCTTGAGATGGGAGCTCCCGAGATAGCTGAAAAAGCGCGTGAAGCGGGAATAGATATAATAGGCATAGCCGATCACAACACCTGCGAAAACTTTCCCGGGGTAAGCGGAGCTGCCGCAGGCAGCCCCGTCGTTCTTCCGTGCATAGAAACTCAGAGCGCTGAGGATGTGCATATCCTCTGCGTTTTTCCGTCCTATGAGGCCGCGCTCTCATATAAGGAATGGCTGTGGAAGCGCATAAGGCCTATACCCAACGATGTGGACACGTTCGGCTATCAGATAGTCGTGGACGCGGAAAACAACATAGTCAAAGAAGAGGAGACGCTGCTGATACAGGGAGCAGGATATGAAGTAGACCAGATAGTAGCCAGAGTGCAGGAGGCAGGCGGGCTTGCGATACTGGCTCATGTGGACCGCCCTGCCTTTTCGTATCCGGCCGCGCTCGGCCCTATGGCCGAGGATTACCCTGCGGATGCTTTTGAGCTTTCATGCCGCTTAAACAGCGGGGAAGCACAGAAATGGCGCGAAATGTATCCCGCCCCGCGAGCATTTATACGCTCCTCCGATTCACATTCGCTTTCCACGCTCTCGCGCGCGAACTGCACCCGGATGATGCTGATGGAGCCTACTTTCGAAGAGATAAAAAAGGCGCTGCGCGGAGAAGAGGGAAGACGCATATCATGGCCCTGGGGTTAATAATACCGTATGACAAAAAAAGAAATATCTGTATATAAATGCTCTTCATGCGGATATAAAAGCATGTCGATGATCGGACGCTGTCCAGGGTGCGGCGAGTGGGGCACCATGGAAGAGGAGATAACCGTACAGCGCACCGGAAGCGCTGCCGCGGCCGCCGTGAAAAGCGCCGTGCCTATATCGGGACTGGAAGCCGAGGAACAGAAAAGAGTGTCATCCGGCATAGATGAGCTTGACCGCGTACTTGGCGGCGGCTGGGTCATGGGCGGCGTCACGCTTTTAGGCGGGGAACCGGGCGTCGGGAAGTCCACTCTGCTTCTTCAGGTATGTGCGGAGATGGCAAAGCGCGGCAGCCGCGTGCTCTATATCTCGGGCGAAGAGTCCTCCGGGCAGCTTGCGCTGCGCGGGCGCCGTCTCGGTCTAATGACGCAGGGACTCGACCTTCTCTGCGAGAGCGACCTTCAGTCCTCGCTTGCCGCGGCAGAGGAACATGACTACGGATTTGTCGTAATAGACAGCGTGCAGGCTTTCCGTGCCGACAGCGAGAGCGGCTGGGCGGGCTCTCCGAGCCAGGTCAAAGCTGTGGCGTCGATGGCGGCGGAAACTGCCAAACGCTGCGGTATACCGATGGTGCTTGTCGGGCATATCACAAAGCAGGGACAGATAGCAGGCCCGAAGCTGCTTGAGCATATGGTGGACATCGTGCTGCTTTTCTCAGGCGAGCAGAATTCGCCCAACCGCCTCCTGCGCGCCGAAAAAAACCGCTACGGCAGCACCGAGGAGCTTGGGATATTTGAAATGTCGGAAAAAGGCCTCGCCGCGGTCAGCGACCCGAGCCGTCTCTACTGGAACGGAACTGATCTCGGCAGCTCAGGAGTGGCTGTAGCCGCAGTGCTTGAAGGCTCCCGTGTCCTTGCGGCCGAGATACAGGCGCTTGCATGCGCTACGCCTTTCCCGTATCCGAAACGCACCGCCCGCGGCATAGACGTGAGCCGCCTGCAGCTTCTGCTTGCAGTGCTTGAACGGCGATGCGGCATATCCTCGCGTTCAAGCGATATATATCTTAACGTGGCCGGAGGCCTTTCGCTCAAGGACCCTGCCGCTGACCTGGGAATATGCGCATCCCTTGCGTCCGCTGCGACTGATATCGAGCTTCCCTCCGACGTCTGCTTCATAGGTGAAGTGGGGCTTGCCGGAGAAGTGCGCCCTGCAGGACGCACCGCGATGAGAGTTAAGGAGGCGGCCAGGCTCGGATTCAAACGGGTGGTCATAAGCCGCCGCACCCCGAAAGAAAGCTATCCTGCTGAGGTGCTCAGAATATCTGCGCTGAAGGAGATAGTCGATCTTTTCCTCAGGCGATAAACGCAGCCGGCGGGCAATACGGAAGAATATCTCTTTTGACCGAAAAACAAAGATACCGCGCCGGGACCGGCGCGGTATCGGTTTTTTCTTGACCGCAGAGGATGCTTTTACAGGCTTTCCATGAACTCCTTCATCCTTGTCATGCCTTCTTTTATCGTTTCCATCGCGCATGCGTAGGAAAGGCGTATGAAGCCAGGAGCGAAGAAAGCCGTTCCGGGAACGGCGGCTACATATTTATCCTCAAGGAGCTTCGCACAGAATTCCATGTCGTCGGGCAGCGGGCAGCTGCGTATGTCGGCAAATACATAGAAGGCGCCCTCAGGCTCTTTCACCTTTACGTAAGGCATATCGCGCAGCATGTCCACCATTGTCCTGCGGCGCTTTGCGAACTCGCGGCGCATCATCTCAACGTCGTCTTCGGCTCCGCTGAGCGCGCCGAGCGCCGCCCACTGAGCTACAGAGCAGGCGTTGGAGGTGAGATGCGCCTGAAGAGTGTTCATCTTCGCCATCAGCTCTTTGGGGCCGAGCGCGTAGCCGACACGCCAGCCGGTCATCGCGAAAGCTTTGCTTGCGCCGTTTATGAGCAGAACTCTGTCCTTGACGTCCGGTGCCGCGTTAAGTATATTCACGTGTTTTGCCGGCTCATATGCGAGTCTTTCATATATTTCATCGAAAATTATCCAGAGGTCGTTTTCTTTGGCAACGTCGGCGATCATCTTGAGCGTTTCGGCGGGGTAGATAGCGCCGGTCGGGTTTGACGGGGAGTTGATGACGATGCCGACGGTCTTTTTGCCTATCGCTTCAATGAGCTTTTCCTTTGTCGGGAGAAGATTGGTGGAAATAGTGTCTATTACCTTTTCCCTGCCTCCCGCCATATGTATCTGCTCCACATAGCTGACCCATGCAGGCGCGAAGAGGATGACCTCGTCGCCTTCGTCAACGAGGGCCTGCATAGCCTCGTAGAGAAGGGGTTTTGCGCCGGGTGCTACCGTCACCTGGCCGGGAGCGTAGTCGAGACCGAAGCGGTTTTTATAATATCTGCATACCTCGGCACGCAGTTCGGGTATTCCGGGAGTGGGTGTGTAATGTGATTCCCCGCGCTTTATCGCTTCGATCGCGGCAGAGTTCGCCGCCTCCGGCGATTTGAAATCGGGCTCCCCTGCGCTGAATGAGAGCACAGGCTTTCCCTCGGCCTTCATCGCCTTTGCTTTATCAGAAATGCTAAGGGTCGCGGACGGCTTGATGTTCATTATTCTTTTTGAAAAGTTCATATCTATACCTCCGTTTTATTCTCAGATATTTTGCATCGGTTTATAAAATGTAAGGATATTATAATATAAGACCTTTGATTTTGTAAAATCATAACAGCCGCTTTCAGCAGAGATAAAACAGTTTTTTGCAGATATGCCTGCTTTGAGGAATACCCGCCGAACAGGCGCGGTATTTTGAACATAGTTGACGTTTATCATGACCGATATAAAATTGTTCTAAAACTTCGGCAAAGACGGGGAAAAAACCGCGTGGATAAAACTGATTTTAAACGGGCAGTTATTCTTCATGAAAGAACGTGAGTTTGCCGGATATAACGCGCCTTATGCGATATTAATATATTTGAGCTAATGTGAATAGCGTGATAAAATAATGCCATAAGTTAATTACCACCAAGAATGGAGGAGTTGCTATGGAGGTACGTTTTCTTACGCGCAATGTTGAACTCCCCGGTGACATTAAGGAGTACATGGAGAAAAAACTCTTCAAGATCGAGAAGTTTTTCGACCGTATTCTGGACACCCAGGTCGCGCTTAATTATAAGAGAGGCATGAACGTAGTCGAAATAACGTCCAATGTGAACGGAGTGGTAATGCGCGGCGAGGATTACGCTCCGGATCTTCGCAAGGCTTTTGACAAGGCACTTAAAAATATAGAACGCCAGGTAAAAAAGCATAAAAGCTACCTTACAGACAAAGCCCGCATGAAAGTGCAGGATGTTTCGTTCGATATCGATATGGACGCCTTCCCGGCGCAGGCCGAAAAAGAAGAGACAAAGCACGATATAGTGAAGACCAAGAGATTCACGGTCGACGTAATGACGCCTGCAGAGGCTACGATGCAGATGGAGCTGCTCGGCCATTCGTTCTTCATCTTCAGGAATGACGAAAGCGGCGATATAAACGTCGTCTATCGCAGGGAAGAGGGCGGTTTCGGGCTTCTTGAGCCCAAATAAACAGCCCCGGCGCGAACGCATATCAGACGCAGAACAGGAGCCCCCGCGAGGGGGCTTTTTTGCTGACGTCCGCAGTCCGCATATCGGCATGCGATATTTCCCTCTTGACCCTGAGCCGCTCAGGCTGTAATTTTAACGGGTGATTCATCTTCAAAGGACGTGTTGCTATGGCAGGCAAAATCACGGAAGCGCTCAACCCGCGGCAGTTAGAGGCCGTAAAGTACTGCGACGGTCCGCAGGTGGTACTTGCCGGGGCAGGCAGCGGAAAGACAAGGGTGCTGACCGCAAAGATCGCGTATCTTATAGAAGAAAAACATGTCAGGCCATGGAGGATACTTGCGCTTACTTTTACGAACAAAGCCGCAAGGGAAATGAAAGAACGCGCCGAGGCAATGCTGGACGGCGAACTCAACGGGCTTGAGATATCGACTTTTCACGCGTACGGTCTGCGCTTCCTTCACCGTTACGGCGACGCGCTGCGCAAGACCGGACTTATCCCCCCGTTTGTCGTTTTTGACAGAGGGGACTCAAAAAATGTGATAAAGCGGGCGATGGCAGAGCTCAACATACTTCCCCAAAACCTTGAGACCGCAGGCGCTTTGGACATGATATCAGAGGCCAAGACGAAAGCGAACCCTGTGACGCGCGAACCGAGGATATCCGGGCGCTGGCGTCCGCTCTACGACGAATATCAGAAGCGCCTTGCCGCGCAGCACGCGCTTGACTTTGACGATCTTATGGTGCTGCCGCTGCATATACTCGCGACGAACCGCGAGGTGCTCGAAGCTGAGCGCGCGCGCCTTGACTGGGTGCTCGTCGATGAATATCAGGATGTGAACCAGCCGCAGTATCTTCTGCTTCGCTGCCTTACGGACGGAGGACGAAAGATAATGGTGGTAGGGGATCCTGATCAGTCCATTTACGGCTGGCGCGGCGCGGATATGTCGATGATCCTGAATTTCCAGCGCGACTTCAGCGGCGCCAGAATGACGATTCTGGATCAGAACTACCGCTCCACCGGCAACATTTTAGAGGGCGCGAACGGCGTGATAAGAAACAACGACGACAGGCATCCGAAGGATCTGTGGACCGCGGCAGAGCGCGGATGCCCGATATATATACACAGGCACAGGACAGACAGAGATGAAGCGGAATGGATCGCAAAGAAGATCGAAGCGCTTCATGACGACGGCTACGCCTACAAAGAAATGTCTGTCCTTTACCGTGTGAACGCGCTGAGCCGCGGGCTGGAGGAGGCGCTGCTGGAACACTCTCTGCCGTACCGTGTTATACGCGGCGTTGCATTCTACGAGAGGGCGGAGGTAAAAGACGTTCTCTCTATGCTGCGGCTTGCGGTCGATCCGCGTGACGAACTGTCGCTTGCGCGCATCGCGAACATCCCCGCGCGGGGTCTCGGCAAAAAGAGCGCAGAAAAGCTTGCGGAAGCTATAGCCGGCATGAAGGAGGAAGACGCCGCTGATATATGGCGCCGCATACTGGAAGACGGCGGAGGGCTGAAGGGAAAGCCCGGCGCCGGCGCAAAGGCGCTCGCATCGGAAATGCTTGCGGTTTTAGGAAGTTCCGGCAATATATCCGACGCCGTGCACACGATACTTGACGCGAACGGCTACAGGGAATATCTGTCCGGCGCATATCCCGACGACTGGGAAGATCGCGAAGGCAACGTTCTTGAGATTCTGTCGATAGTGCCGGAGGAATACGACGTGATCCAGGCGCTGGCCGAGATTCCGCTTGTTACGGATCAGGATTCCGCGCAGGGAGCGGAAGACGCTGTCAACCTGCTGACGCTGCATGCCGCGAAGGGGCTTGAATTCCCGGTCGTCTTCATGGCAGGACTCGAGGAAGGCATTTTCCCGAACGCGCGCTGCGCGGAGGAGGAGAGCGGATTATCCGAAGAGCGCCGTCTCTGTTATGTCGGGATGACGCGCTCCAGGGAGCGTCTCTTTATCAGCTGCGCGTCAAGCCGCCTGCTCTTCGGGGGAATCCAGAGAAATCCGATGTCGCGCTTCATCGGCGAGATTCCGCGCGGCGTGACGCTTTTCAAAGACGATTCGCAGGGAGGTGTCTATCATGCCGACAGTAGGGCTGACAGGCGACGTTGGCGCTGGTAAAAGCACGCTCTGCAGCGAGCTCGCTGCGTGCGGCGCCTGTATCATAGACGCAGACTCCGTTGCTCGCGCGCTGTGGGACGACCCGGAAATAAGGCATGCCGCCGAAGAGCGCTGGGGCAAAGGTTTTTTCGATGTTCCGCGCAAAGAGATGTACGCCAGGATAGCGGCTAAGATATTCGGAAACGACGCCGAATATGAATTTGCCTCGAAGCTGCTCCACAAAAAAACGATGGAGAATATCGTGGCACAGGCAGAAAGCGCAGGCGGCGTTGTGGTAGCCGAAATACCTCTGTTATACGAAGGCGGCTACGAAAAGCTCTTTGACTTCGTGGTATATGCCGCATGCGGATTTGAAGAGCGCGTCGGCAGAAACGCAAAGCGCAGCTGGAACGCTGAAGAGATCGCGCGACGCGAGGCTCACCTTTTGCCGCGCGGGGAAAAGATAGCCCGCGCCGACTTAGTGCTCGTGAATGACGGGAGCGAGGAAGAGTGGCGAAAGAAGGCGCGCGATCTTTGGAGGAAGATCACAGAAGGCGAGTTGGACAGACCCGCGCCATCCTGTTAAAACATTTCCGACATCGGGGGAGTCGAAAGACTGAGAAATCGGCGCAAGTCATGACCCTTTGAACCTGATGCCGGTAATTCCGCCGAAGGGAAGATGCAGGAAACCAAACGATTCCTTTCATCTCCGGTGTGATCTGTTTCTGGAGGAATAAGCCATGAAAATACCGACAAAGGTCCCTGTTGAGAGGGCGGTCCAATAAAACAGTATAATAATGTTTTCGGAAAGCGGCATGAGCGATCATGCCGCTTTTTGCGTTCATAACGTCATAGAGTAAATCGGCGTGGAGTATGCCGGCAGAATTTTCAAAACCATCTTCCAGGCAAGCTTGTCGGGGATATAAAAATAGACTTCCGCTCAACTTGGTCGGAAGTAAAAAAACACTTCTGACCAACTTGGACAGAAGTGGGATTCTTTAAGATAATTACTTTTTTTGATTTTGGATTTTAATCAAAAGCAGTTTGCCGTGTTTGACGGAGACTGCTGCAGTCTCTCCGGGCAACACTTCATTGCTCACGCCGTATTGGTATTCACAAGTAATTTCAGCATCTGCCAACGGATATTTTGCCCCGGTAATGGTGATGCCTTTCGCACAGCCGGTGATATTAAGAATCGAAAAGAAAGAATAGTCATTTGTGATGGAAACAGGCATTTCTGAAACAATTTCCATTTCGGAATAGTCGTCCATGATGCAGCCTTTCTTTCCAAGAGAATCGAGGTAGAGCAGGATGGAGACATTGCCGAGAGTATGGTCCAGTCTTGCCCCGACAACGCCGATCAGAAGAAAGTTCTCAAATCCTCTTTTGATTGCTTCTTTGACAGCAAACACCGTATCGGTATCATCCTTTTCACAAGGGAGAACGATAGTTTCTACATCAAGGCGGGGATTCTCGTGGGAATCAAAATCCCCGACGATCAGACTCGGCTTCACCTGCAAATGCTCAAGATGCGTCAAACCGCTGTCGCAGAAGATCACATAGTCGGTGGTGCAGAGCTTTTCACGAATGAACTCATAATTGTTGATCTCTGCCCCGCCTACAATTACACAGCGTTTCATTTTCTTCATCTCATTTCTGATTCATTTCTTCTCATCTTGCTGACTGCAGCACAGAGCGCAATTGTGATAAACATATCGGGCAAAGTGTTGCCGACAATAATATCCACTCTCATCAGGAGCCTGTAAACCACAAATCCAACAGACCAGATAATCAGATTGCAGATGTTGAATGCACTTGTCTCCTTGTTTTGTTTCAAAATAAAAAAGTCGGCAATTTGAATGGCGATCATCGGCGCAAATACAGAACCGATGAAATACAAAAAATCGGTAATTTTAGCAAGCGGCAGGAAGATCGCACCAACTGTACCGATTATGGTTACGGCAACAGCAACCAGCTTTCCGTTTATTTTGGACGACAGCGATTCACTGGAGATACCGGCGGAATATGCGTCAAGGAAGGTCGTTGTAACGGTAGAGAACGTAATGATCAAAAGTCCGGCAATGCCGAGACCGGCTTTTACCATTATCTGTGCAATATCGGATTCGCCTGTAAAGATGGCAGCGCCCATACCGATAATGTACATCCAACAACTAACCACACCGTATGTGACAGCACTGACTGCCGTAGCTTCGACAGGCTTCTTTGCCTCACGGGTGTAGTCGCTGATCAGCGGCAGCCAGGAAAGCGGCATTGCAGCAGACAGTTCCACGGCAGCACCGAAGGTCATGCCCTCGCCGCTGATATTCAATGCACTGCCTTTGCCGAAGATCACAAAGCTGAGAATGATCGTAAGGACAAACAATGCTCCCATTGCGACGGTATTTACTTTGCCAAGGTTCCTGATTCCAATCAGAATCCAGAGAACAATGAGCGCTCCGATCACAACGCACCAGATCCAGTCGCCGATATTAAAGATACCATTTACCGCAAGCGCTCCGTCATAGATCATAATGGCTGTCCAACCGACGAGCTGAATGATGTTCAACATGGAGAAAAGCAAAGCACCCTTGCTGCCGAAACTCATCTTAGCAGTTTCCATTGAACTTTTGCGGACCTTACCGCCAATTAGACCTGCAAGGAAAAGCATTGTACAGCCGATAACATGACCGATCAAGATTGCAGGCAATCCTTTTGTGAAACCGAGAGGTGCGAAATATGTACCGGTCAGGATTTCGGCGATGGAGACAGCAGCTCCAAACCAAATCAGCCCGTTCTCAAAAACGGAAGTGCGTCTTTCTTCCATTTTACCGCGCTTCCTTGGCGTACTCGCCCTGCAAGTCAAATGCGTGGTTCATCGGACCGGATCCTTTTCCCAAGTCAAGCATTGCGGCCAAAGCACCTGAGATATAATCCTTTGCTCTCTTGACAGACTCAACGAGCGTAAATCCCTTTGCAAGATTGGATGCGATGGCAGAAGACAGTGTACATCCGGTTCCGTGGGTATTCGGGTTGTCGATTCGCTTTCCCTCAAACCAAACCGGTTCTTCGTTTGCGTAAAGCAGGTCGTTTGCATCGTTAATGCTGTGGCCGCCTTTCAGCAGAACTGCACAATGGTAGTTGTCTCCGATTTGCTTTGCAGCAGTCACCATATCCTCTTTGCTCTCAATGGTCAGACCAGAGATAACTTGCGCTTCGGGGATATTAGGCGTGACGAGAGTTGAAACGGGCAGTAATTCTTCAATAAGAGTTTTTACCGCGTCGTTTTTCAGCAAAGCGGAACCGGAGGTCGCAACCATGACCGGGTCAACGACCACGTTCTTTGCACCGTAGAATTTCAATCTGTCCGCAATCACACGGATAAGCTCACTGGACGCCACCATGCCGATTTTGACAGCATCGGGATAGATGTCCTCGAATACTGCGTCCAGTTGTTGTTTTAAGAAATTCGGTGTTGATTCCTGAATTGCTCTTACGCCGGTTGTGTTCTGTGCCGTTAGTGCTGTGATCGCACTCATCGCATACACACCATTCATGGTCATTGTTTTCAAATCTGCCTGGATACCGGCGCCTCCACTGCAGTCGCTTCCTGCAATGGTCAGTGCTGTTTTCATTTTCATCGTGATCTCCTTTCATAATTCAGCATCGTTTTATATAGCGGCATAAGGTGGTGCCCCCGATTTACCGCTTGACTTCTTCGGCTTATTCAGCCGAAGTGAACTTCCAAAACCCTTCTGTATACTCAAAATCCTCACAGGAGGATACCTTTTGTAGTACCCTACTCTAACAGAACAAAAGCGTTTCCTGCGGCGGCATTATCCACATCCGGTATAAGGTTCGAAAGTGTATCCTTCCTCTCAGCCTGTCAGTACAACCTCCCCTGCATTTTCAGTTGTAAAATAAAAACAGGAGACGATCCTGATGGATGCCTCCTGTAAAAAATCCTTGTGTATGACTTCCTACGGCGGCATTATCCGCATCAGGTTATAGGGTCGAAGTTTGGTTACTTCCTCTCAGCCTGCAGACACAAGCTCCCCTGTATTTATTCCGCTTAGCATTATACACCTGCTTTTATGAAAATAGATGGGTTCTCTGGAAAAAACACAAAATAGACACAAAATATTAAATTTTACAGCGTTTCATGAGGATATTTATAACGAATAACACTTTCTCAGTATATGCAGGGTATATCAATGCTGAAGTCCTTACTCCTTTCACTTCTGTGCAGCTTGCGCCGAAGTGAATAAATACAACTTCTGCACAATCTGAGCAGGAGTTAAATAAGATTCAAACACTCTGTTAAAGATAGAAAAAGGCGATACCTGGTTGTGAAAGCCAAGTATCGCCAATTTTCTTGCCGCACTCCTGTACGGCAGCTGCCCTATGTCAGTAATGTTCTCATACTGTCTTATCGGAGACTACCCGAAGGGACTCTCTGTATCGCGCTGTCAGCTGCGTTCTCCTGCTTCAAACTTTTCACGATGCCGCGGGGCGGCTCTGTCAGCCTCAGTCTGCTGTCTTTGCTTCTCTTTGCGTTTCGGCGCGGACCGGGCTGCGGCGTTATCGTATGCTTCACGGCGGGAGCCCTGCGCCTTCTGCGGAGCCGGGAAGAATGATCCGCTGCGGGGCAAAAGCCTTTCGTCGTGTTAAAATATCCTTACACGAACCATATTAGAGCAGGGATGTGTTTCGATGCTGACTAATTTATTTACGAGGGCCGGTCTGGCAAACCTTCTTCTTAGCCTTCCGGCCGTGCTTTGGGCAATAACTTTTCATGAATATTGTCACGGACTGGCTGCGAAGATGCTCGGAGATCCCACCGCGGAACGCGAGGGGCGTCTTTCTCTCAACCCGTTTGCGCATCTTGATCCGGTAGGCGCTTTATGCCTGCTTTTGTTCCGTTTCGGCTGGGCAAGGCCCGTCCCGATAGATACGAGATACTTCAAAAATCCGCGGCGGGATATAGTGATAGTCAGCCTTGCCGGGGCGGCGGGCAACCTTCTTACCGCGTTCGTATGCGCCAGGCTCGTTAACTTTTTCCCGGCTCTTTTCAGGACATGGGGAGCGCAGCAGTTCATACTGCTTATGATAATGATAAATCTGGGGCTGGCCGCTTTCAATCTGGTGCCGATACCGCCGCTTGACGGTTCGCGGATACTGTACGTCCTTCTGCCACCGTCGTGCATGAAGTATTATTTCTGGCTTGAACGCTACGGCCTGGCCGTAATACTGGTGCTTCTGATGATCGGCGCTTTTCCTTACCTGATGCAGCCGATAATGCAGCTGCTTTTCAGACTGCTGATGATTTAGGCGGGAATAACAATGAAAAAAGTGCTTATCACAAACGACGACGGTATTTTTGCCGAGGGGATACGCATACTTGCCGACGCGTTCGGCGCGGAGGGGTATGACGTCCTTGTGGTTGCTCCGGACCGCGAACGCAGCGCGTCCGGGCATTCGATGACGATGGACAGGCCGCTGCAGATAAAAAAGGCCGAGAGCTCCCTGTTCGGCGGAGGCATTGCTGCGTATTCGTGCGACGGCACTCCCACCGACTGTGTGATAATGGGGGTCGAGGTGCTTGATTTTGTCCCTGATCTGCTTCTTTCCGGCATCAACTGCGGCCCCAATCTCGGAGACGACTTCACATACTCCGGCACTGTCTGCGCCGCGCTCGAAGGGCTTATATACGGTTATCCCTCCATGGCGGTATCGCTGCTGTGCGGACAGCACTCTCCGAAAAAGTATTTTGCCACAGCCGCGGCAGCGGCGCTCAGGACGGCGGACTGGCTTAAAAAACATCCGATGCCGCCCGACGTGATGTACAACGTCAACGTGCCGAACATGGCGGTAAGCGACATAGCCGGAGTCCGCATAACGCGGAAGGGGACCCGCCGCTACCACGACAAGATAACGGTCGTAAAGACGCCGTTCGGCGGAGAGGCATACTGGGTCGGAGGAAGCATCCACGATGAGCTCAGGGAGGATACCGACGTATGGGCCGCCGCGCACGGCTTCGTATCCATTACGCCGGCACATCTGGAAGTGACGGATCTCGACGCATTCGCCGCCGCTAAAAAGACCTCGATGGAAGAGGATATCTTCAGCGGGATGGACGACTGAGATCGATCGTCACACAGTCGGAGAACTGCAAAAATGACCTGCGAAGATGCAAAAGTGCATTTTCAGGAAACATGTTGACAAATTTAATTCAAATGATAAAATACCACACATATTTTTATAACTGAAGAGAATGGAGGGGTGTTATTGTGAGCTTTGCAGCCGCCGGGAACAAAAGACGTATACGACGAATCGGCTTCCGTATGCAGACGCTGGTATGCGATGACGGGATCATAAATTCGATGACTCGGCGACAGAGAGAGAGCGCCAAAGGCTGAAAGCGCTTTTCGCAAAGAGAATCACAATTTCGCGCCCCTGAGCATAATCGATCGAGCGGACATTTTTGAGTGTCAATCAGGGTGGTACCGCGGGTAAAATTTGCCCGTCCCTGTTCCTAACCGGACAGGGACGGGCTTTTTTTAGTATTAAGATAATACAGAGGAGGAACTGAAAATGGCAGCAGAGAAAAAGGGAAAAGTAGTATTGGCGTACAGCGGAGGACTCGATACATCGGTCGCTATACCATGGCTTCACGAACGCGGATATGACGTCGTAACTCTTACGATGCACGTCGGGCAGCAGGCAGACGATCTTGAAGAGATAAAGGCCAAGGCTTATGCTTCCGGCGCCGTCAAGGCTTATGTGGTAGACCTGCGCGAAGCTTTCATCGACACGTTTGTGTGGCCCGCGCTTAAAGCAAACGCGGTATATCAGGGAGTCTACCCGCTCAACTCGGCTCTGTCGCGCCCGATGATCTCGCAGGCGCTTATCTGGTGCGCCGAGAAGGAAGGCGCCGTAGCGGTGGCCCACGGCTGCACGGGAAAAGGACAGGACCAGGTGCGTATCGAAGTCGCATGCAACGCTCTTAATCCGGACGTCGAAGTGCTTGCGCCGGTGCGCGACTGGGGCTTCTCGCGTGAAGAAGAGATGGACTACGCTGCGGCCCACAACATCCCTGTGCCGACCACAAGGAAGAGCCCTTACAGCATTGACGACAACCTTTGGGGCCGTTCAATAGAATGCGGAGTGCTCGAAGATCCGTGGAACAAGCCGCCGGAAGACGCCTACAAGCTCACGCTGGATCCGAAAGACGCGCCGGACGAGGAAGTCTATGTTGAGGTAACGTTTGAGGCAGGCATTCCAGTTGCGATCAACGGCAAGAAAATGAGCTCCATAGAGCTTATCGACTTTATGAACAAGACCGCGGGCAAAGCCGGTTTCGGACGCATAGATATGATAGAAGACCGTCTTGTCGGCTTCAAGAGCCGCGAAGTCTATGAATGCCCCGCGGCGCTGTCGCTCCTGCACGCGCACAAAAAGCTTGAGACTCTGACGCTTGCGAAAGACACGCTGAAGACAAAGAAGGAACTTGAAGTACGCTTTGCGGAGATGACTTATGAAGGCTACTGGTTCTCCCCGCTGATGGAAGCGGTGCAGGCCTTCATGGACTCGACGCAGAAGAGCGTGAACGGCACAGTCCGCATGAAATTCTACAAGGGCAACTGCATAGTCGACGGCATGAAGTCGGACAGCTCCGTTTACAGCAAGGCTCTTGCAACGTACTCTGCCGGAGATATCTTCGACCAGACAGCTTCCGTCGGCTTCATAAAGATATGGGGCATGCCGATAAAGACATGGCGCCAGACGCACAGGGAAAAGAACATAAACCCGATCGACAGCCTTATGATGCAGAAGGGAAGAGAAGCGACCAAATAATACGGTACGCGCTGCGAATTTACAGTACACTGCGGCTCCCGCGCAAGGCGGGGGCCTTTTTCATGCATCTGGAGAAACGGGAAGCTGAGTGCTTTTTCCCCGTCGTATATGAGCATTCGGATGCCGGAATGCTTTTTATCATATAGAATATAAGCGCGCAGGCGGAAAGCGCAGCATCGACTATCCGGGCCTGCTGCGGGAAAGGAAGGAAAGCCTAAAATGAATCTTGCGGGATATATAGATCATACGAACCTTAAGCCGGACGCGACAGAAGCGGATATCAGAAAACTTTGCAGCGAGGCTGCGCGTTTTCGCTTTGCCTCGGTATGCGTGAATTCCGCAAGAGCTGCTCTTGCTGCGGAGTGCCTTAAAGGCAGCGGCGTTTCTGTGTGCGCCGTCGTAGGTTTTCCGCTTGGCGCGTCCTGCACGGAGGCAAAGGCCGCTGAAGCGGCAGCCGCGGCAAAAAGCGGCGCGTCCGAGATAGACATGGTCATAAACATAGGCATGATAAAAGACGGGAATGACAGCGCGGCGGAGGAAGATATAAGAAAAGTAGTAAAGACCGTGCCGTCGTGCGTCGTGAAGGTCATAATCGAGACCTGCCTGCTCTCCGACGAGGAAAAAACGCGCGCATGCCGCGCGGCTCTTCGCGCCGGAGCTCATTTCGTAAAGACTTCCACAGGTTTTTCTTCCGGAGGAGCATCTGTATATGACGTTAAGCTTATGCGGAAGGCCGTGGGGGACGCTATGAAGATAAAGGCCGCAGGCGGCATACGCAGCGCGGCTTTCGCACGCGAGCTCATAGAAGCCGGCGCCGACAGGATAGGTGCGTCCAAATCTGTTGAGATATGCTCTGAGTAAAGAGGCCGGGCTGCTGCCTCTTTCTGTCATTTAACGGCAAAAAGCAGGCCGAAGCCTGCTTTTTTGCTGTTTTATCCTGAAACTGCGGATATTGACTTAGAACGCGGGAACGACTCCCTTCACAGAAAGCTTTTCGTTTATGAATTTCTTGACCTCCGGCGAATTGAGGGCCTTTGAG
>JAFYJW010000020.1 GCA_017537925.1 Synergistes sp.
AGACAGTAAGGAAGCAATGCTCCCTGTAATATTCAGCTTCTCTTTTATCGAAGTCCGCAGCTATTATCTGCTGTGGGCTTCGGCTTTATTTATATTCGTATTCTGGACGCGGCGCCGTGCCGAAAATATTTGGGGCATGGATTACGAAGCCGTAACACAGATCCTTGTGCGCGTATACTGCGCCGGTATTCTGGGCTCATACGCGGCTTCCGTCGCCGAGAAGCTGCCGGCGCTCGCTGCCGGAAAGATATCCTTTGCGGAAGCGGCAAGAGGCCTTTCATCATGGGGAGGGATTGCCGCCGGGGTCATAACGGCGTTTGTATCGCTGCGCCGCAGGAATATCAGCGCAGAGGCGTTTGCGGAGAGCGCGTCGCTGCCGGCCGCGGCCATGATGGCGATCGGGCGCATCGGCTGTCTTGCGGAGGGGTGCTGTGCCGGACGCGGAAGATTTTACGCCTCGGCCCCGTGGTGGTCGATACATCTGCTCAGTGACGCGCCCGGTTTTTACCGTTTCCCGTCACAGCTGCTTGAGTCAGCCGTATCGCTTGCCGCTCTTTCTTTCATGTTTGCCGCCGAAAGATACTGGCTTGCCAAAGGGCGCAAGGCGCCTCCCGCGCTCTTCTTCCCGCTGTATGTGCTGATCTACTCCGTCTACCGCCTTGTATTCGATGTTTTTCGTGAAACGATGCCGCATACAGCCCGTTTTCTGTGGGCGTCGGCAGTTGTCTTTGCTCTTTTATGGTTATCTTCCTCGTTTGCAAGAGAGCGCCGCATGTACGGCTGAAAAGGCGCATCCCCGCGGCAGTGACAAAGCGTTTGCCGTTACGGTGCCTTTGTCCTCGTCACAAAATCCACATAAAAATCACACATTATCTTTATTGACTTAGTTTGACCATATATCTATTATTAACGAAACAAAGCAAACAGGCAAAAACTTGGAGGTGTTTTTTCAATGGGAAAGATCGATTGGTATGAAGGTTTTAAAAAAGTCGGCACAGCCGCTGCCGCGGCGCTGATACTCTTTTTTGGCGGCGCATGCGGATCATATATCGCAGCAAGATATAATGTGACGGCAGGCGGCATCGAAAAGGCCGAAAACCCGCAGGAAGCAGGAGCGGCCGTCGCGTCGCAGGGCTTCTCGCAGAAGAATCCGTATGTTGAGATAGTAAAAAAGAGCTCTCCGGCAGTCGTCAACATAGACGTCGAGACGACGGTCACACGGCAGCCGATGCCCAACCCCTTCAAGGGCAACCCGTTATTTGAGGAATTCTTCGGAGAAGACTTCTTCGGGCCGCAGAACGGAAAGCCGCGCAAGGAGACGCGCCGCGGAAAAGGCTCAGGCTTCATAGTCAGCAAAGAGGGCTATATTCTTACGAACAACCATGTCGTTGAAGACGCCGACAAAATAAAGGTCACGCTTCTTGACGGCAGGGTGCTGGAAGCGAAGAAAGTCGGGCAGGATCCGACATTTGACATTGCCGTGATACAGGTGAACGCGAAGGATCTTCCGGTGCTTCCGCTCGGCGATTCAAACGAAACGCAGGTTGGAGAGCAGGTCGTGGCGATCGGCAACCCGCACGGTTTTGAAAATACCGTTACTGCCGGCATAATATCGGCCAAAAACAGGACTCTGCAGGCTGCCGACGTGAACTTCCAGGGCTTCCTGCAGACGGACGCGGCGATCAATCCCGGAAACAGCGGAGGCCCGCTTATCGATCTCGACGGCAATGTTATAGGCATCAACACGGCTATAATCCCGTATGCACAGGGCATAGGCTTTGCCATCCCGATCAATATGGCAAAACAGATAATGGATGATCTGATAAAACACGGAGAGGTCCGCCGCGGATGGCTCGGCGCCACAGTGCAGCCGCTGACAGCGTCGCTTGTGGAATCCTGGAAGATACCTGTAAAGGAAGGTTCGATCATAGCAGACGTGCAGAAAAATTCGCCTGCCGAAAAATATGGCCTGCAGCGCGGCGACGTGATAGTCAAAGTCGGCGACAGCGTGATCAAGAACAGCGAAGACGTCGTATTTGCGGTGCGCAACAGGCTCGCCGGAGACCTTGTCCCGATCGAGATATACCGCGACGGCAAAAAAATGACGGTCGAAGTCAAACTTGGGGATATCGACAGCGTAAAGGGGGCACGCAGACCTTCCCGCAGCAAACGTCACGGAGGCGAAAGCGCTCCTCAGGAAGTTTCCAGGATGGGGATCTCGGTCGTACAAAACAGCGAAAGCTTCGCCGAAGAGCATGATCTCGCGGAATCCGGCGGGGTAGTGGTAACAGGGGTCGAACCCGGCTCGAAGGGACAGAAGCTTGGTCTGCGCAGAGGAGATATAATACTTGAAGTCAACAGGAAGAAAATAGATTCGATAGAAGACTGGGAGCAGGCCACGGCAAACGAAAAAGCGGCTATCGGACTTCTGATATCACGCAAGGGGCAGACGCTCTTTATGTCGGCCGATGACGAATAAGAGCAGGAAAGCTCCCGGGCTTTAAAAGCAGACTAAGCGGCAGCAAAGAGGCATGCGGGCAATTCCTTCCCGCATGCCTCTTTCAGTCGTGTGTCAGGGCAAAAACAGCTCAGCCGTTCTTTCTGCGGTAGCAGAAATCGCAGCAGTCGCCGCCGTCCATGAGGGTCTTTGTGCGTTTGAACTCTATGTCCCTGTCAAAGCCCTCGATAAAAGCGAAGTCCCTGGAGCAGGAGATCACGCTGCCCAGATCGCGGCAGCCTAACTTTTCATACAGCTCGGCATACTCGCAGCGGCGGACGTTGAAGGAATATTCATCTTCGCTGTCGTTTACCGGTTCAAGCTCAAGCTCTCCGCATTTGTTCCATGCCGACAGACAGTTTGTTTTCAGCGATTCAAGCCCGCCGCCGAATTTAGCCGCCGCGGCCTTTCCCTGGCTGAAAGCGATCTTTTTCAAAGCGTCGCCCGCTATCTGACGCGCGCGCTCCTCTCCTATCTCAGCCGCGAAAGCACGAATCAGAGGGGCTATAACTTCCGCTTCTATCTCCCTCTGCCGAATCAGAGAGACCCCGCTGCTTTTTTCCATCAGAATACCTCCCTCAGAAATCAGAATCAAAATTTTTTCTTATTTTATCATCGTCATCACGGATTTATGATATATTTTATTCAAGCGATGCACCAAAGATATCTGTTAACGGGAGGCTCCTGATATGAGCGAAGAAATACTTGAAAACGCGAACGAAGAAATGGAACGCAGCCAGAAGATTGCCGAACTGGAAGCGAAGATAGCCGAACTTGAGGAACAGCTGCACCTTCTCTCGGAAGACGAGTATGAAGAAGATATCGACGAAGACGACGATGATGAGTACGAAGAAGAGCGGAAGCTGATACACAAACTGAAGCGCGTCGCGTCCAGACTCCAGAATGCGGTTTCTCCGCTTGTCGACAAGTGCAGTGAGCAGCGCAGCAGGATAGCGAACAAAACGGCCGAAAGCGTATGCGACCATCCGCTCGCTTTTGTGGCTCTCGCTTTCGGCGCAGGGTTCCTCGCGGCGAAAGTCCTTGAGGAGAAGATAATATTCAACGACCGCCGCTGACGCGCAGCACCGGCAAAAAGCGCTTGCATCTGAAGATATCCGATGAACAGGCTGACGGAACTTGCATTAAGTTTCTTTGAGGTGATAGAGGCGGAGGGAAGGGAATTCGGCCGCGGTGCTGGCAGGCTTATACGCAGCGCGCTCTTTCTCTTCTTCGGCCTTGCTTTCCTTTTTGCCGCTTCCCTTACGGCGGGCTATGCGCTCTATCTGCTGCTCTCGCTCTTTATAGGGGCTCCGTCGGCCGCGTTCGTCGTGGCCCTGATGCTGTGCGCGGCAGGCGCCGTGCTGCTTAAAAGCGCAAGACCCGAGCTGAAAGACAGGGAAGAGCCCGCTTCTGTCCCGGCGCCGTCCGAAGGAAATGACAGCGATGCAGAAAAACCGGCAGAGTGAAGAGCTTGCCGCGGCAAAAAAAAGATTTGCCGCGGCCATGGAAGAGATATCGCCGAAAGAAGTGATTCGCGCCGCGCCGCTCAAGAGCGCAGGCGTCGCTCTGCTTGCCGGTGCGCTCGCCGCGTTTGCGTCTGGCACTATGCGCGCGCTGCCGCTGCCGCTCAGGGATATATATCTGCTCTGCAGCAGATTTTCACGCTGGGTCGATAAGCCCTGATTTTCGCAGGCAGGCCTCCTGATATCGCCTGCGGCATACTCATATCCATGAAGATAAAAAGCTGCGGCACAGCCGGTAATTAACGGCTGTGCCGCAGTATTTGTTTTTTTATATGCCGGCCCGCACCGCCGAGGGAGGCGGCGCATTCGTGTACGGCTTCCTAAAAGCTGACCTTCGGAGCTGCCTTCGCTTCTCCTTCAGCCTCAAAATACGGAGCCTCGGTGAAGCCGAAATGGCGTGCCACCAGCACCGCCGGGAATGTCTGGATCGCTGTGTTCTGATTGCGCGCGGTGCCGTTGTAATAGCGGCGTGACATCTGCAGCTCATTCTCTATGCTTGAGATCTCTGTCTGGAGGTGCATAAAGTTTTCGTTAGCCTTCAGCTCCGGATAATTCTCGGCCACGGCAAAAAGTGAGCGAAGGGCACCTGTAAGCACATTCTCAGCTTTCATGCGTGCTTCCGGATCGCTTCCGGCATTGCTTATCATGGATCTCGCTTCCGTTACCTTCTGGAAGGTCTCCTTTTCATGCGTCGCGTAGCCCTTTACGGTCTCCACCAGATTGGGGATCAGGTCGAACCTTCTCTTGAGCTGGACGTCGATGCCGCTCCATGCTTCGGCCGTAAGATTCTTGAGCTTTACGAGCCTGTTATAGGTAGACATAAGCCAAAGACCGACAAGCGCGATAAGCGCAACGATAATAATTACTGCAACCACTTCAGCCAACTCCTTTAAAGATTATTGTAACTTTTTACAGCCTGAAACAGGGGCGCGGAACGCCGCCTGTTTTATCCGATACCAAATATTACTCTCCGCAGCATATGGAATGTTGCGGATATCGGTTATTATGGTTTACTATAGCAGTACAGAGCCGATTTGTCGACGACAACAGGCTCTTGTCCGGCATGAAATATTATTTTGCCTGTATTGTACGCATTCCGCAGCTCCGGTCTGCACAAACGGCAGCACCGGGGCGCCGGCAGGAGGAAGATGCATATGAAAGTTTTTTATATCTTATCCGCGCTTTTCGTTTTTTTGTGCTTCCCTCAGCAGGCCTCTTCCGAGGCGCCGCTCTGGCTTATGATAAACAAGAGCGAACATATGCTTTATGTGATGCGCGGCGACAAAACGGTCGAGAAGTTCCCTGTGGCCACGGGGAGAGTCTCCGGCAACAAAGAGAAAAGCGGAGACTGCCGCACCCCGGAGGGCACCTTCAGCGTCCAGCAGATACAGAACGCATCGGCCTGGTCGCATGATTTTCACGACGGCAAGGGCGTGATAGCGGGAGCCTACGGCCCTTGGTTCATCAGGCTCAAGACCGGATGGAACGGGATAGGCATCCACGGCACGCACGACCCTTCATCCATAGGCAAAAACGTCACGGAGGGCTGCATACGTCTCCTCAACAAAGACGTCGACAAGCTGAAAAAGGAGTATGTGACAACGGGGATGAAAGTAGTGATTGTCAAATGACCCGACTGCTCCGAAAATATGCAAAAAATGCCGCGTATCTGCACGATGCGCGGCATTTTCACTTTTTTATATACGCTAATGCTTTGTGACCGAGAGCCTGTTTCTGCCTTCCCGGTTGTGGTGCAGCGTAAGCAGGGAATAATATGACGGCACGGATTTTTCTTTCGGTTCGTCATAGGCTATGAACACCCCTATGCCAGTTATCTCCGCCTCGAACTGCTTTGCCATCAGGAGCATGCCGGACGCCGTGCTGCCGCCGCGCATGAAATCGTCGACGATAAGCACGCGCGCTCCCTGCTGCAGCTGGCGCGTACCGATGTACATAGTCTTGACGTCTCCGTTTGCGGTGGGGTAGTGTACGCCTACCGCCGCTCCGTCGCTCGGACGGTTGCGGAAACGGCATACCGCAAGAGGAACGCCAAGAGCATATGCTGCAAACATCGCTATAGGTATGCCCTTGACCTCTGACGTCATAACGATGTCCGGTTCCGTTTCGGTGAAGAGCGACGCCATGCAGTAGCCTAAAGTCAGAGCCGTCTCGGGGTTGAAAATAAGATCGCTGTAATATATAAGGTCCCCCGGCAGGTTTCTTTCCGGGTTGGAAAGCTTTTCCGCAATGTCCGAAAGTACGGATTCCCTGTACTGGGGAGTACAGAGAGGTATAAAACGGGCGCCGCCGCTTCTGCCGCGGTCGACCTGCATCTGTCCGAAGCCCTCGTCTTCCATCGCGGAGTTTATAACTTCAACGTCATCGCTGATAACGGTCTTCGATACGTTGAATTTATTTGCGAGATCGGTAAGAGATATGAGCTTTGAAGGAGAGAGCATAAATTTTGCCGCTAATCTGACTAATCTTTCTGTTCTTTGGCCTCTCATTGCCATCACTCCAAGCTGTCTGTTTTAATTACCCAGTTTTCACGTGTAAACCGTTCCGCGGCGGCGCGAAGAGCTTCTCCGTGATCGGCGTACAGCGCGAAGAAAGCGCTGCCGCTCCCGCAGAGCCCCCAGCCGAGAGCTCCGCTTTCCTCCGCGATTCCTTCGGCCGTGCCGTATTCATGATGCTTTTCGGCAAGCAGCGGATAGAAATCATTTGGCAGAAGGCCGGCACGCTCTCCTTTGTACAAAAGCGCCGCGCATGCTCCTGCTTCATCCGCCGCCTGAGCGCGGGTCAGCGGAAAATATCCCTTTTGCCGCGTTTCGTCGATAGCCGCGTACGCTTCTTTTGTGTCGGAAGCCCATGACGGAAAGACCAAAAGCCAGCTCATGCGCGGTACCCGCAAATACGGCGACAGCTGCTCTCCTATGCCTGAAGCTTCGGCCATTTCGTATCTCTGAGCCAGAAACACCACGTCCGCACCAAGCCTTCCCGTTTCCTGAGGTGAAAGCGAAACGGAAAAAGTCTCGGAGAGCCACGAAAGAAGCGCTGCCGCATTCCCGCTTCCGGCGCCAATTCCGCTGCCGGCCGGGTATTTCTTATCAAGCTCCATCGCAAGCGCCGGAATGCCTGCGACGCTGCGTCTTGCCGCTGCGAGGGCTTTAGTGACCAAATTCTCGCCTTTTATCTCAAGCCCTCTGACCTCCAGCAAATCTCCTATAATTTCAGCGTATTTTGGAGAAATTGTCAACCTCTCTTTTGAATATTTCTTCCATAAAAGTGAATATAGATCGTGATACCCATCCGCTCTTTTTGCAAGGATGCGCAGAGTCAGGTTGATCTTCACGGGGCATTGCAGGATGACGCTCATTTTTCTCCTTTGACCTGTTTCGGGTAATAAAGAACCCCGGCGTCAGCCGGGGCTTTCATGATTTTAGTTTAAAAGATGCTCTTTCCGCTTGGCTCCAGCTGCAGCTCCACTTCTTTTGTGAGCAGGTCGGTGTAGCTGAATGAGATTATGCTTTGCTGCGACTCTATATAGACCGTGAAGAGGCTGGGATATGTTTCTTTTATGATGCCTGTGCGTTCTTCTATCTTGCGCCGGCCGTTGGCTGCGCGGTAGGAGATCTTGGCGCCCTTATGCTGGGCGACAGTCTCTCTTATAGCTTCTATAGACATTGCCATACCTACCACCTCCGCCGGTCATTGGTGTATTGTACATCAAAACGGGCAGAAATGCAAATCAGGTTTATCTATGGGCAGTCGTGTTAATTTTTGAAAATTTTATCTTTTGATAATTATCCTTTTATCTCCGACTCTTCTTGTGACCCCTATGCTGTCCAAATATTCCAGCATGGGCAGCATATACTTTCTGCTGCTTCCGGTAGCGTCTCTGATCGACGCCATCGTAAGGTCGCCCGTTATTTCCGTAAGCTTCTTCCTGAAATACATCTCAACTTCTTTGATGCATATGAAGCCGCCGTTCAATAGGACTATCTCCTTTTTTTCCCTGAGAGAGGAGATAACGCGCTGCATCGTCTCATCAGAAATGCCTGCGGCGTTCTTTGCCTCTTCTATCGTAGGCATGCTGCATCCGGCTTTCAGCGCTGAATTTCTGACCGACTCAACGGCGGCTGCAAACTCTTCCTCGTTAAAGGGCTCAAAGCCGGCAAGCCGCGCGCGTTCGTCCTTATATGATATCGCGCCGTGTCTGTCAAAGAGCGACAAGAGCCCTTTCGCGTATTTAATGTCCGATATGGCAAGTGCTTTTGCGCATTCCTCCGCAGGCATGCCCATCCTCTCCGGGTGCTCCGCGTGGAATGATGAGAGGATGTCCGAAAGCTTCTGCTCAAGGAAAGCAAATCTCGATTTTGAGAGTATGACGGCGTCGCCCTCTCTGACTATGAATATATCTCCGCGCGCTTCGGCTGGCGAGAGCGCGCGCATAAGCTCCGGGAGCGTCGCTTCGTTGAGCGCGGCCGCCTCCTGTGCCGGTATTTCTCCTTTATAGTCTGCTATGGCGGCAATTCTCTCTTTCAGCGGGGCGTCGTTTTCAAGCCTTTTCAGATAATCGGAAAGCGCCTTCTGCGCATATTTGTTTTTCGGCCTTTCTCCCGATGCGGAGAGTACAACGCCTCCGGCCGTCGTTACAAGGGGGCTGTAGTTTCGCAGGATGAAATGCGCGCCTATATGCGCAGCTGCCGGCGTTTCGGTTATAAGCTGCGCTTCCGCGCTTTCTCCCGGCTGCAGAACGGTGCGGTCGATAAGCGAAAGCCTTGCTACGCTGTCCGATGTGCCCACATGCAGCCTCATGCGCTGCCAGTGCTTTATCGGTTTTGCGTCAGGGAGCGCTCTTACCGATACGTTTATACAGTTCGATGAGGTAAAACGCCCTTTTGCCGCGACGACGTCGCCTCTTTTTACGCCGTCCAGCGGGACGCCTGCAAGATTTGCCGCGACGCGCTGTCCGGCGGAAGCACGTTCCACAGACTCGCCGTGGACCTGCAGCGACCGCACCTTCGAGAAGACGCCCTGCGGCAGTATCTCCACTTCATCGCCTTCGCGGACTTCTCCTTTTATTGCCGTTCCGGTGACGGTCGTGCCGAAGCCCGATACATGAAACGCCCTGTCCACAGGCATGAAAAAGGGTCCTTTTCTGTCTCGGGGAACCGCGTTTTCCGTCATCTTCATGAGTTCGTTTTTCAGCTCGGCAATCCCCGCTCCCGTCACGGCGGATACTTTCATGACAGGTTTGTCTTCAAGGAACGTGCCGGAAATGAGATTTCTGACGTCCTCTGCGGCAAGCTCCAGCATCTCTTCGTCGACCAGGTCTGTCTTGTTGATCACAGTAAGTCCGTTTTCTATTCCAAGAAGAGAGAGGATAGCAAGGTGTTCGCGCGTCTGCGGCATAACGCCGTCGTCTGCCGCCACGACCAGCATGACGGCGTCTATACCGGCAGCGCCTGCCACCATCTGCCTGATGAATCTCTCGTGTCCCGGGACGTCTATGATGCTGACCGTGAGCCCCGACGGCAGCTCAAGCGGCGCAAATCCGAGCTCTATCGTCATGCCGCGCTCTTTCTCTTCGGCGAGACGGTCGCAGTCCACACCGGTAAGAGCGCGCACCAGCGCCGTCTTGCCGTGGTCTATATGCCCTGACGTGCCGATCACGAAAGGATATTCGTTACGCATCGGAAGCGTCTTCTTTGCCTATGCAGAGTATTTCCGCGAGAGCTTCGATTATCCTCTCTTCGTCTTTCCCGCGGAGCGTCCTCATGTGGAAGAGGACCCTGTCGTCTGCCGCGCCTGCTATCACGTGCGCCGAACTCATGCGCAGCCTTTCTGCAAGCCTGCCGGAGTTCCCTAACTCTGGCAGGCTCAGCGCCACAGCGCATCCGTCGAGCTCAGACTGCGGGAAGCTCCCGCCGCCGACCGCGTCGCGGACCGGAACGACATCGATGAGACAGCGCTGCACCTTTGTTTTTTTCAAAAGCGCTTTCAGCTTTCGTGCAAGGCGTCTTGCCGCGGGCAGCAGATCTTCCTTTTTTCTGAATATCATCTCAACTGTGGGCACAGCTTGTTCTTCACCGCGCAGATAAAGGCGCAGCGTGGCTTCAAAGGCCGCAAGAGTCATCTTGTCGACGCGCAGCGCGCGCAGCAGCTGATGCTTCTTCAGTTTGTCAATAATGTCCTTTCTGCCTGCTATGACTCCGACCTGCGGCCCGCCTAAAAGTTTGTCTCCCGAGAACGTGACTATATCGCATCCCGCTTTGAGCGACCGGGCCACGGTAGGGTCGTTTTCGCCCGTAAGCCCTGCCTGCGACATATCTATCAGCATGCCGCTGCCCAGGTCTTCCATAAGGATGAGCCCGCGCGAATGCGCAAGCGCGGCAAGTTCTTCCCTTGTCACCGCCGAATGGAAGCCCGTGATGCAGTAGTTTGAGGGGTGCACCTTTAAAAGGACGGCGCATTCTTCCGTTATCGCGTCTTCGTAATCTTTGAGGTATGTCCTGTTGGTGGTCCCGACTTCTATCATTTTTGTGCCGGAAAGTGACATTATCTCCGGTATGCGGAAGGAGCCGCCTATCTCCACAAGCTCGCCGCGCGAGATTATGGATTCTTTGTCTTTGGCAAGCGCAGACAGCGCAAGAATCACAGCGGCGGCGTTGTTGTTCACGGCAAGCGCGGCTTCTGCTCCGGTAAGTCTTTTAAGCAGCCATTCCACATGGTCGTTCCGGCTTCCTCTTGTGCCTTCTTCAAGCGAATATTCGAGAGTGCTGTAGGAAGCGGCGGCGGCTGTGAGCGCGTCTACCGCCTCTTTTGCGAGCAGCGAGCGCCCGAGGTTGGTGTGTATCACGACCCCTGTCGCGTTTACTACGGGCGCAAGCGACGGCGCGGATTTTTTCTCTATCAGCCTGCGCGCGTCTTCAGCTATCGTCTCCGCGTCAAAAGCGGTGTCGGGATCTTTTATTATTCTTTCGCGCTGACGGGCAAGCAGATCGGTTATCAGCGATTTTATCGTTTCCCGACCGATTTTTTTTTCATATTCTGCCACCCAGGGCAGAGAGAGAAGCCTGTCCATGGAAGGAATTTGTCTCATTATCTGCTGCAGCCTGACGTCCAAGTTAGATCCTCCCGCACTGTATGTTATTTGTTAATTATATATTAAAGCTTTTGTAAATCATATTATATCGGACCAGATCATATTCGCGACGCGCATGCCCTTTTTCGTGAGCCGTACGCCGCATGCGTCCTTTTCATACAGCTCGTGCGGAAATTTTTCAACAGCCGCGGATACCGCGCGGTAATTATCCAGCCCCTGTTCTTTTATAAAGTTCTCCGCGCATATGCCGCTGCTCATCCTGAGCGCAAGCACGGCTGCCTCACGGGCACGCTTTTCCGGGGCAAGCGTCTCACTTTCCGCTTCCGGCAGAGCGCCGCTTTTTATGCATTCGGCGTAGCGTGCGAGGGAGCCTATGTTTTTATAGCGCCTGCCTGAGATATAACCTGCGGCGGCAGGGCCCGCTCCTATATATTCACCGTTTTGCCAGTAGTTTATATTGTGGCGGCTCTCATGCCCCGGTCTTGCGAAATTGGCGATCTCATACTGAGTATAGCCTTTCTTCGGGAGATACCACTGGGCCCATCTGTAAGGGGCGTATCCGTCCCCTAATTCTTCGGGACCGAGCGACTCCCACGGGGTGCCTTCCTCCGGCGTCAGCTGATAGAGCGAAATGTGCGCCAGACCGCTGTGCGCCGCTTCTCTCAGCGAAAGTCCCCAGCTTCTGAAAGTCTGCCCGGGCAGCCCGAAAATAAGATCGGCGTTCACGTCGAAGCCGAAAGAAAGAGCGCGGCTTACCGCGCGCCTTGCTTCATCCGCGCAGTGGACTCTCCCCATCAGTGAAAGCTCCGCGTCATTGAAGCTCTGGACGCCGATGCTCACGCGCGTGACGCGCCACTCTTTCCATACTTCAAGATGCTCACTGGTCATCGAATTCGGATTTGCCTCGACCGTCACTTCTGCGCCGGCCGCAAAGGCAAAGTTTTTTTCGAGAAGCGCGGCAAGAGTCCGCCACTGCGAAGGGGTAAGCATCGTTGGCGTGCCTCCGCCTATGTAGCATGTCTCAAGCGGCGCGGTATGTTTTTTTGCCCTCATGGAAAGCTCGGCGGAGAGCGCCTCAAGATAGAGGGCGCGCTCTCCGCTTTCAGGCACGCTGCTTACGAACGCGCAGTAATTGCATTTGCGCTCGCAGAAAGGTACGTGGATATAAAGCGATCTTGCCGGCATATCGGTCCGCCGGTCAGTTATCTTCCGCTTTTGTTACGTCCATGAAGGCAAGGAACGCTTCCTGCGGTATCGAAACGTGTCCGACCTGCTTCATGCGCTTTTTGCCTTCCTTCTGCTTTTCGAGCAGTTTGCGCTTGCGCGTGACGTCGCCCCCGTAGCACTTTGCGAGGACGTCCTTGCGCACAGCCTTGATATTCATGCGTACAATGACTTTTTTGCCTATCGCGGCCTGCACCGGGACTTCGAAAAGCTGGCGCGGTATAAGCTCCTTGAGCCTGCCGACCACGGCGTGTCCCCTGTGGTACGCCTGATCCGCGTGGCATATAAATGAAAAAGCGTCTACCGGCTCCTCCTGCAGAAGCACGTCGACCTTTACGAGGTTTGCCGCGCGGAAGCCTATATGCTCGTAATCGAGGGAAGCATAGCCTCTGGTGCATGACTTAAGCCTGTCGTGGAAGTCGAGTATGAATTCCGCAAGCGGCATGTCGTATGTAAGGCGCACGCGCTCCGGAGCTATATAGTCCATGCCGACATACGTTCCTCGCTTTTCCTGACAGAGCTGCATCGCGGCGCCGACGAAGCGGTCCGGCATGAATATCGAAAGCTTTATATAAGGCTCCCGGATCTCCGTAATGCTTACCTGTCCCGGGAAATCGGATGGGCGGTGCGCTTCTATTATGCTGCCGTCGGTCAGCACTATCTGGTATACGACGTTCGGCGCGGTCGCTACGAGGTCTACGCCGAACTCGCGGTTCAGCCTCTCCTTGGCTATCTCCATATGAAGCAGCCCTAAGAAGCCGCAGCGGAAGCCGAAGCCGAGCGCCGCCGAGTTCTCCGGCTCGAAGCTGATCGCGGAGTCGTTGATCTGCAGCTTTTCAAGAGCTTCACGGAGCTGGTTGATATCCTCGCGCTCTATAGGGTAGAAGCCGCAGAAGACGACCGGCTTTACCTTTTTGTATCCGGCAAGAGGCGCTGACGCCGGTTTTGCGCTGTCAGTCACTGTGTCGCCGACGTGAGCCTCGTCTATCGTCTTGATGCTCGCGCAGATATAGCCGACCTCGCCGGGGCCTAAAGATGCGACCGAGAGCATGTCCGGCTTGAAGACGCCTACGTCGGTAAGCTCATACTCCTGAGCCGTTGCCATGAAGCGGACGTGCTGCCCGGCGGAAAGCGTGCCGTTTACGACGCGCACGTAGCATATGACGCCGCGGTAGTTGTCGTATACCGAATCAAAGATAAGAGCCTGCAGCGGCGCTGATGCGTCGCCGGACGGAGCCGGCACGTCGCGCACGATTCTTTCAAGCAGATCGCTTACGCCTTCTCCCGTCTTTGCGGAGAGCATCACCGCGTCCGAAGCATCTATGCCTATTATCTCCTCTAACTCCTTCTTTACCTGATCGGGATGGGAGGAGGGGAGGTCGATCTTATTCAGCACCGGGAGCAGCTCAAGGTCAAGGTCGGCAGCCATGTAGCTGTTTGCGACCGTCTGCGCCTCGACTCCCTGAGACGCGTCCACTACCAGTACAGCTCCCTCGCATGCGGCAAGAGAGCGTGAGACTTCGTATGAAAAATCTACATGCCCCGGAGTGTCTATCAGATTGAGAATATATTCCCTGCCGTCGGCCGCTTTGTAATCCATGCGCACAGGGACGGATTTTATCGTGATCCCGCGTTCCCGTTCTATCTCAAGCATATCTAAAAGCTGCGCTTTCATGTTCCGCTTGTCTATCGTTCCGGTAGCTTCGAGCAAACGGTCGGAGAGAGTTGATTTTCCGTGGTCTACGTGGGCTATGATGCTGAAATTTCTAATATTTTCATATTTCACTGCGCGAATTCACTCCTTTGGTGCCGCGTTCTATTTTATCCGATAAGGGCGCGCCGCCGCAATGATAAAATCCTTCTTCGATGATAAAATAAAAGCATACGGGCGCCGCTGCGCCTGAAACAGAAAGTGCGTGTTGCATGTGGCTGTAAGAAAACATTTTACGCATAATACGGATATAGGGCAGAATTTCCTGATAGACGGCACGATAGCCGCGTTCATGGCGGAGCGGGCGGAACTCTGCGAAAAGGACGTCGTTCTTGAGATAGGCCCGGGGGACGGCGCGCTTACCCGCGCTCTTCTGCGCACGCCCCTTTCAGTGCTGTACGCGCTTGAGGTGGACGAGCGGCTGCGCGGATGCCTTGAGAATATCGCGTCGCGCGACGGACGCTGCCGCCCAGTATTCTGCGACGCTCTCAGATTCGACTACAAAAGCGGCCTTGACGCTCTCCCCTCAAAAATAATAGCGAACCTCCCGTACCATATAACGACGCCGCTCTTATGGACGCTTCTTGAGCAGCTTGCGCCTCTCGGGGCAGAGTATATGCTCCTTATGGTGCAGAAGGAGGCTGCCGCGCGCATGGCGTCCGCTGCCGGGCATAAGGACCGTTCGCCGCTCGGTATAACGATAGAGGCTATGGGGGAGGCCGAAGTCCTGCGTTTAGTCCCGCCGTCGGCGTTCCATCCTCAGCCGAAGGTAATGTCGGCAATAATCGAGATTCGAATATCGAAAAACAGAAATATCGCAAACGATAAAAAATGGCGCCGCCTGCTTGCCGCCTCATTCAGCCAGCGGCGCAAGACGCTCTGCAACAACTGGTGCGCGGGCCTTGGCGCGTCCGGCATGTCGCGCGATAAAGCGCTTGAGATACTGTCGCGTCACGGCCTTCCCCCGCTTGCGAGGGCGGAGGAACTGCCGCTTGAAAAATGGTTCGGGCTCATGGAAGATCCGGCCTTTGTTTTGAACGCTTCCGAAAAAGAGGATAAAAATGTACTGGAATCTTGATAAAGTTATCGTTGCTCAGAATGAAGCTCTGCCTATCGACTGGAAGAAAGTATTCAGGCATGAGCGCATGCTCGTGGAGATAGGCTTCGGCAACGGGGAATTCCTTGAGTTTCTTGCAAAAAACGATCCCGAAGCTTTAGTGGTGGGGATAGAAGTTTCGCAGCTCTGCGCGGCAAAGGGCGCGCGCAGGGCAATGTACGCGGGGCTTGAGAACGTGCGCATAATGCACGGGGACGCGCGCTTCCTGCTGCGGCACTGCTTCGCGCCGCAGAGCGCGGACAGGGTATATATGAACTTCCCCTGCCCGTGGCCGAAGACGCGCCACGCGCAGCGGCGCGTAACGGTGCCCTCATTCTGCGGCCTTATGGAGCGCCTTATCGCTCCCGGCGGCGCTTTTGAGCTGGCGACTGACGTCGAGTGGTACGCGCGCGAAGCGGCGGAATCCTTTGACGCAGCGCCATCTTTTAAGATAGAGACGCTTGAGAAGAACCCGCTGCGCCCCTACCTGACAAAATATGAGCGCAAATGGAAAGCGATGGGCAAGGATACGTGGCGGCTGGTCGCGCGCAGGGAAGGACCGGCCTTTAAAGAAAGTGAATGCGAAGGGGATTGGCCTATGGAGTACGAAGCTGATGCAAAAAAAAGCGCGGCGGAACTTGCCGGCGCCTTAAAGGGACGCGAAGGGCGCGCAGCCGACGGAAGCGGACACTGGGTATTCCGCGACGCCTTTGTCTCTGACGACGGAGCGGCGCTCCTGCTCGTCATAACGGCAGACGAGGGCTTCGAACAGCATTTCTATATAAAACTGCTTGAAAGCCCGCGCGGCATCACCGTGAAGGTCGACTCGGTAGGGCATCCCTTCCGCACGCCGTCGATGAGGGCCGCACTTATGGCCGCGCTCGACGCGGCAAAATAGACGTTATTTTCCCGCGGGGGATATCCTGCGCCAGAAGAGGATATAAAGCAGCGAAGCCGCGGCGAAAGCAAATATCCCTATTATGCGGAAAGTGTTTACGGCGCCGCAGAGCGGCGACATCTGACCGAATATCATAGGCGACAGGAACCAGCCTATGTCGTTGACAAGCAGCACAAGGCCGGTCGCTTTAGGGTAATACTTCGGCGGCAGCAGGTCTCCCGCAAGCGACAGCGAAGTCGGGAAAGCTATCCCGATTCCAAATCCGAACATAAGACCCCAGAAGGCAAAGAGCAGATAAGATGAGCATGCGGCAGCGCCGGCAAGAGACAGCCCCATAAGCGCCACAGCCGGCGCTTCAAGTTTTGTGCGCGGTATTCCGGATATAAGGCGGAAACCGGCCGTGCGTATAAACACTGAAGAAATGCCCTCCGCAGCCATAAAACATGACGCGGGAACCAGAATCTCTTTCGCAAGCGACGCTATCGATACAGTCATTGCGTCTGCTAAAGACAGGACCGATACTGTGACAAGCAGAAGCAGCAGGCCGCGCGTCCTGAAAAGTTCCGTGTAGCTTCCCCAGCTCTCGATCTTTTTTGCGCTGTACTGCAGATCTTCGGCTGAAAACGACGCCGCGGCGCATAAAACGGAAAAGAAGACTGGGGACCACACGAACGCGGCGTCCCAGCCCATTGAGATGAACCATTCGCACAGAGGCACCGCGGTCGCTATCGGAAGCATCGAACCGGTAGTGAAAAGAGCGGTCCCGATTCCCCGCGTCGCATCATCAAGAAGCAGCGGCAGAGCGGCCATCGCCGCGACATGCATGACGCTGCATCCCACGCCCGTCAGCGCGCGCATCAGCATCAGCAGCGGCGTGTTGTGAAGCGATAACGCAACTCCTGCCGCCGCAGCAGCGCTCAGCAGCGCACCAGCAGTCATCGTGCGCTTAATATTCAGCCTTTCCATCACCGCGCTTCCGACCGGCCTGCACAAGAGGACGACAATGTAATAAACGCTGAAGAAAAGTCCGACCTCGCGCGCCGTCGCCCCGGCCTTATCCTCGTAGAAAGGGCCGAAGAGGAAGTAGCAGTTCGATACGCAGGTTATGAAAAAGTTCGCTGTAAATATGAGGAATAGCTGGAAATGGCTTCTGCGCATATTATTGCCCCCGGAGTGTGGAAGAACTTAAATTAAAAGGGACGCCCCGTTAAAGAGAGCGTCCCGCGTAGATTCGCCTGAAAGACTATTCTTCCTCTTTGCGCTCCTGAGCGGCCTGTTCGATGACCTTCTTCGCTATTTCGCCGGGAAGCTCTTCGTAATGGCTGTATTCCATCGAGAAGGAGCCGCGTCCGGACGTCATCGAGCGGAGTATGATCGCGTAGCGGAACATCTCGGAAAGCGGGCACTGCGCCTTTACTATCTGGAGCTTGCCTTCGCTGTCTATACCCATTATGCGTCCGCGTCTGCTGTTGAAGTCTCCCATGACGTCGCCGAGGCATTCTTCCGGAACGGTAACTTCGACGTTCATGACAGGCTCCATGATCACGGGGTTGGCCTTTTCCATGCAGTTCTTGAAAGCAAGGGAGGCCGCGATCTTGAACGCCATTTCCGATGAGTCGACTTCATGATAGGATCCGTCATAGATAGCGCATGAGAAGTCAGTTGCGGGATACCCTGCCAGATATCCGCGGGCGGCTGCTTCGCGCAGGCCCTTTTCAGCGGCCGGGATGTAGTTCTTCGGCACCGCGCCGCCAACGACTCTGTCTATGAATTCTATGCCGGAATTCTTTTCGAGAGGAGCAAGCTCAAACCAGACGTCGCCGTACTGACCGCGTCCGCCGGACTGCTTCTTGTGCTTGCCCTGGGCGCTTGCCTTCTTCTTGATGGTCTCGCGGTAGGGGACCTTGGGAAGTCTGGTATCGAGATCGACCTTGTATCTCTCTTTGATCTTTGAAAGCATGATATCGAGGTGCATGTCGCCCATTCCGGAGAGCACCGCGTCGTTCGTTTCGGGGTTCTTGACGAAGGAGAGCGTGCGGTCTTCTTTCAGCATCTTTGCTATCGCGTTGCCTAACTTATCTTCGTCGGCGCGGCTCTTCGGCATTACCGCAACGCTGTAGACCGGCTTCGGGAACTGTATCGGACGGAACTGCAGCGTCTCGCCCTTCATCCCGAGCGTATCTCCGGCTATCGTGCTCTCTAACTTCGGAATGGCTACGATATCGCCGAGTACTATCTCCTTGCCTTCGGTGCTGTCTTTGCCCTTCATGAAGCGGAAGGAGCTGATGCGCTCTTCCTGCTCTTCGGTGACGTTGTAGATGCTCTGGTCGCTCGTCAGCGAGCCGGAGAATACCTTTACGAAGGAGAGCTTGCCGACGTACGGGTCGACCATGACCTTAAAGACAAAGCCGAGGAACGGGCCGTTCTCGTCCGGGGCGACGGTAACTTCCTCTTCGCCTCTGATCGCGATGCGGTTCGTCATATCCTTCGGCGACGGCATATAATCGGCGATAAGGTCCATCAGCTGGACGACGCCGATGTTTGCTGAACCCGATCCGGGGATGATGGGGAATATCTGGCGCGTGCAGACGGCTTTGCGCAGCACCGCAAGCAGCTCGTCCAAAGAGAGCTCCTCGCCGTCGAGATAGCGCATCATAAGCTCGTCGTCCGCTTCGACCGCGCGTTCCACAAGGGCTTCGCGCGCGGCGGTCACCGCGTCCGCCATGTCTGCCGGGGTGTCGGTCTCGGTGAAGTCTTTGCTGCCGTCCCCTTTATAGATGTACGCTTTTCCTGTAAGGACGTTTACGACGCCTTTGAAGTTCAGCTGGCTGCCAACCGGCAGATAGAGCGGCATCGCGTTTTTGGAGAGGTTTTCCTGTATATCGGCGACGACGTTGTCGAAGTCGGTATTTTCTCTGTCTATCTTGCTTATGAAGAAGCATGCCGGGGTCTCGTAATGCTGGGCGAATTCCCATACGCTGTGCGTCTGGACCTCGACTCCGGAAGTCGCGTTCACGAGAACGACGGCCCCGTCCGCGACCCTCATCGCCGAGCGCTGCTCTCCGACGAAGTCTGCGAAGCCCGGCGTGTCAAGGACATAAAACGTTTTGTTTTTATATGGAATGGTCGAGATCGAGGTGCTGATCGAAATGCCGCGCTTCTGCTCTTCGGTATCGAAGTCGGATGAAGTGTTTTTATCCTCGATCTTGCCCATGCGTGTGATCAGTCCGGCGTCAAAAAGGAAAGCCTCGTTGAGTGTGGTCTTTCCGGCACCTCCGTGTGAAATGAGCGCTATACTGCGAATGTCCTCAGGTCTGCGTGTTCCCATTACTCTCACTCCTTCTATGCTGTTGGAGCTTAAATACCCCGATTTGCTTCCAACTGTTTAATGTTACTTGCAATGTATGTTTACGTCAAGGAAAACATGAACGGGGGAACGATTCGGCAGCGGCAGGTTTTGTGCAGGCAAGCCGCCTGCGCCATGCGCCGCGGCAGTCGTGCCGCCGCACAGTAAAGCCTGTGCGAGAGAGCGGCGCGGATACCGGCCGAACAGCACGGCGGAGCAGAAGGCGAACGCAGCGCGCTATATTTACAATACGGCGTTTAATGTAAATCATATAAACATCTGAAAAGGAAGCTCATCTGCGGCGCTTGCTGCAGTGCATACGAACGGTGTGTATGTATGCCGAAGGTTCGTTTTTATTTGCCGCAAGCGGTTGCACGGCATATCCACGCTATTTTTATAAGTCAAATTTATAGGTTTTTACAGACAAATTCAAAAATTAAATTCAATTGTTAATACGAAAAATAGATTTAAGTTTTGTTATCTTCGTCGTTGATAATATATATAAAAAGTATATAATACTGCTGAGACTTTTTTGTTTCGGTTCTGTTTCGTGTGCATCATGATGCGCGGATTTTTTTGTGGGGGGGATTTATCTGTGAGTGACGAGAAAGTAATAAAAGCTGCAGAGCAAGCCGCAGAGCAAGCTGCGGAACAGGTTGCGGAGCAGGCTGCAGAGCAGAAGGAGGACAGCGCTTCAAAGGTCGATATCGACGAACTGATGCGCAAATACGACACCGAAGCGCGCTTCAGGACGCTCTCCGGCTGGCAGGGGAAGCTTGTCGCTATCTTAGCGATTGCTATGTCATGCTTCCACTTCTACACCTCGGGCTTCGGACTGCTGCTGGCGCAGAAACAGGGAGCGGTCCATCTTGCTTTCACGCTGGTGCTTGTTTTTCTTCTTTATCCCATATCGTCGAAGCATTCCAAGACGAAGAGCATCCCTATTTATGACTTTATATTTGCCATATTAGGGGCGGCAAGCGCGCTGTATCTTGTTGTATTCTTCAATGACCTTGTCACGAGGGCGGGGCTGCCGACCACGACCGACCTTGTTATGGGCTTCATCCTTATCGTGACTCTGCTTGAGGCGACAAGGCGAATATCGAACCCAATACTTCCATGCATAGCGATAGTATCGCTGCTTTACTGCTATTTCGGCCGTTCGATGCCGACGATGATAGCGCACCGCGGCTTTAACGTGTCGCGAATAGTGAACCATATGTATCTCGGAACGGAAGGCATCTTCGGCACGCCGCTCGAAGTGTCGTCGACATTTGTCTTCATGTTCATACTTTTCGGTTCCGTGCTTGAGAAGACAGGCCTCGGAAAATTCATAATCGACCTTTCGCTTTCACTGGCCGGCTGGTCGACCGGCGGACCGGCGAAGGTCGCGGTCGTAAGCTCGGGTCTCATGGGCACCGTCTCCGGTTCTTCCGTCGCAAACGTCTGCACGACCGGTATGTTTACGATACCTCTTATGAAGAGCGTCGGATATGAGCCTCATTTCGCGGGCGCCGTCGAAGCGGTCGCGTCCACCGGAGGTCAGATAATGCCGCCTGTCATGGGTGCGGCTGCATTCATCATGGCCCAGCTGTTGGGCATTCCCTACATCCATGTCGCGCTCGCGGCGGTTGTTCCCGCGCTGCTTTACTATTTCGCAGTCCTTGTGCAGGTGCATTTTGAAGCCTGCCGCCTCGGCCTTAAAGGCATACCCTGGGCGCAGCTTCCGCCCCTCTGGCCGCTGCTGCGTGCCAAGGGCTTCCTGCTTATCCCGCTCATCGCGATCATCTACTTCCTTCTTGCCGGATATACACCGCTTAAAGCGGCGTTCAACGGAATACTCATCAGCTTCGTGCTCTCCTGGCTGAACAAAGAGACCCGCCTGACGCTGCCGAGGACGCTCGAAGCCTTCCAGAGCGGCGCGCGCGGCGCTATAGGCGTGGCCTGCGCATGCGGCACGGTCGGCATCGTCGTCGGCATGGGCACGCTTACGGGACTTGCGCTGAGAATAGCCGGAGCTATCGTTTCGATGGCAAAGGTCGGTCCGGAAAGCGGTCTTGCGATGGCGTTCTCTTCGGTCGCCTCGATGCTGCCCGGAGTCGAAATGGCTGCCGAGGCTGCCGCGATTTCGCTGACAAAGATATTCACGCTCATGTTCACGATGCTCGCAAGCCTTATCCTCGGCATGGGACTGCCTACCACGGCAAACTTCATCGTTACGAGCACGATGGCGGCTCCCGCGCTCATACAGCTGGGAGTTCCGCAGATGGCGGCCTACATGTTCGTCTTCTACTTCGGCATAGCGGCCGACCTCACGCCTCCTGTCGCGCTTGCGGCGTACGCAGGCTCCGGTATAGCTGGATCCGACCCGATGAAGACCGGCGTTACCGCGTTCAAGCTGGCGCTGGCAGGTTTCCTTGTCCCGTACATCTACGTTTACAGCCCGATGCTGCTGTTCATAGACGTGGTGCCGCTTGAGATGGTCCAGGCAATAGGCACGGCTCTGGTCGGAGTCTTCCTTCTTGCCATGTTCACTATCGGCTATTTCAAGGCCCCGATGGCATTCTGGCTGCGTCTGATCGCGCTCCTGGGAGCTCTTGCGCTGATGGTGCCGGGCACAGTCTCCGATATCATAGGGCTGGGCGTGCTGATCGGTATATTCCTGCTCCAGACGGCAAAGGCAAAGCTCGCGAAAAAAGCCGCGGCTTAGAAGGGATAATTAATTAAAGGTTACAGACGGAACAGACCGTTCCGTATTCAAACAAAAAACAGGGAGGAAACAGAAATGAAAAAGAGCATTATTGCAATCGTTGCAGTGCTGTTGGCGGCGCTTATGATCGCGCCTGCGTCTGCCGCGACATATCTGTCCATCGCAACCGGCGGTACGAGCGGAACCTACTACGCGGTCGGCGGAGCTCTTGCGTCGGCAGTCACAAAGGGCGGCAAGATCCAGTGCACCGCTGAGACAGGCAATGCTTCCGTGGCAAACGCGAACCTGATCGCGACCAACGGCATCGAGATCGCGTTCGTACAGAACGACATCACCTACTGGGCCTACAACGGAGAGCTCATGTTCCAGGGCAAACCCCTCAAGAACATCCGCGCGGTAGCTTCCCTCTATCCCGAGAACGTCCAGGTCGTGCTTGCGAAGGAAGCCGGCATCAAAAAGATCTCTGACATGAAGGGCAAACGCGTCGGAGTCGGCGCCCCCGGTTCCGGTGTTGAAGGCGACGTCCAGGCAATATTCAAGATCGCCGGCCTCACCTACAAAGATCTTAAAAAGGCAGACTTCCTCGACTTCGCTGCGGTAACCAGCCGCTTCAAGGACAACCAGATCGACGCCGGATTCGTCGTTGCCGGTTTCCCGACAGCTTCGATCATGGACCTTACCACAACGAAAGACGTCGACCTGCTGAGCTTTGACGACGAGTTCCTCGCGAAACTCCACAAAGCATATCCGTTCTTTGTCCCCAGCACGATCCCCGGGAAGACCTACAAGGGCATCGACAAAGACACAAAGACCCCGGCAGTCATGGCGATCCTTATCAGCAACGAGTCAGTTCCCGCGGACGAGATCTATGACTTCCTGACGGCAATGTTTGCCAACCTTAAGGATATAGCCGCCGTCCACGCGAAGGGCAAAGAGATCACCCTTAAGGGAGCTCTCGACGGACTCACAGCCCCGCTGCACCCCGGCGCAGAGAAGTTCTACAAGGAGAAAGGCCTTATCAAATAAGGCATGATGTAAAACAAAAAGAGCCGCCTTACGGCGGCTCTTTTTTGCTTTACGTCCCTATCCGCATCCGCCCTTTGCGGCGGAAAGCCGCGAAAAAGTGTTTATCACACTCTTTTCCGCGTCGGCTTTTGCATATATACTGATTCTGATATCGCTTCTCTTCGTGCTTTTCGAAGAAGCGGTTTACGGAAGGCCCCTGCGCACGGGAAGCTTTATCGGCGCCGCCGCCGCCGTGTACCCGTACGGCGGGCTCTCATCCTTTGCGGCTCTTGTTTCCGCAGTACTCTTCTGCATCTCATTTTATTTTATCCCTATGGGCTCGCTTCCTTCATTTGCCCATCCGCGGCACAATATCCTCTTTTTATACGCGTCTTTATTTGCCGCGCTGCTCTTTACCCGTTTCAGAAGCACAGGCCGGCACAGGAGCGCGCTTTCCGCTTTTCTTTCGTATGACGGCGTAATATTTCTCTTTCTTCTTACAGTCGTTTTGCTGTTCTTTGCCCTCTTCGCGTCCAGGTACGGGATACCGGGCGAGCTGCTTTCGCTTGAAACGTATGCGGCGCCTCTTTTGTTCGGAAGCGCCGGGCCTTTCGGCAAGGCGGCATATGTGCTCTTTGCGCTATGCCTTGCTGCATTTGCTCCCTCCGGAGAAAAAAGAGGCCCGCTTTTCCTGCGGACCGCGGGCATGTTCGAGGCGCTGGTTTATCCTGCGCTTATCGCTGCGCTTTTCGTTCCGGTAAACGCCGGGCTTTCGCTCGGTCTTTTCGGGCTGCCCCTCTTTGCCGCAGATCTTCTGCTTTTCTGGGTAAAGGTATTTTTAATAAAAGAAGCGCTGATGCCGTGCATGCGCCGCGTTCTAAGGCCGGTGCGCGAGACGCTGTATGCTTCGGTGCAGAGCAGCGGAAGAGCGGCGATTCTTTTCTGCATCGCGCTGCTGCTTTTTGCCTGGGATATATACAGGATCCTTTAACTGCCGCTTCTTACTTCGCAAAAAGCTCCGGGGCTTTCGTTATTTTTGAATTGGCGCACAGCTCCTGCGCTGCCACGGCTATGCGCTTTCCGGGATAGAGCTCAAAAAGAGAAGTCTCGCCAAATGGCGGAATCATAAGCCTGTTGCGCCCGAATTTAGAGTTGCCCACGCGCAGGAAGAACTGCTCCGAGGCGGTGCGTCCTCCCTGAAATATCAGCCATTCAGGGCTGTTTATATACAGCCCGCGCTCCGGCTTTAAGCTCGGCATGCCGGCGTTTGAGGATTTGACGCGCTCCTGCCACGGCCATATGCGCCCGTCCGCGGCAGCGTATTCGTCTTCGACCGGCGTAAGCTCGACAGAGTGTATGTATGAGGTAGTGAATCTGAAGCTGTAAGGTACAGGCGCGCTGAAAAGGACTCTGCCGCCGCTCTCCGTGACGGAGAGCCCGCATACGCGCCAGCCGCCGGCCGCTGCAATGAACGCGGCGGGCAGAGTGAGTATCATCAGCATCACAAATAATTTCTTCAGCATATCGTTCTCTCCTTCTCTTCAGAATATCATCCGCCGTTTAAATTTTCAATCGCAGGTTATTATTTAAAGGCCTGTTGTTGTATACTACTGATGAAAGAGAGGTGTCGGGATGACTGTGGATTTTAGCCGTATCATGGCTGAGCTGACCGAAGAATACGGAGTAAGCATCCTGGAGGATCCCGACCGCCTGTCGCAGCTTTTGGAGAACCGCTGCTCGCAGGGGGCCGACGAGGTCTTCCATCTTACGTTCGCGCTGAGGGAGCTTATCAGAGACGGCTGGTCCCCGGCATCACATGATCCGTTCATCGGGAAAAAAGAAAAAAAACGCCTTCGCGAGCTTTTGGGCTTTACCGAAGAACAGGCGGAAAAGACCGCTGAGATCATAAACTCCGCCCTTGAGCGGGATAACGGGACGAGATCCGCGCAGGAGCACAAAGACCTGGTCGCGGTGCCCGGCAACCTTAAGCCGATAACGGGGGGAGTTTCGAGCCGTCCGCGGCACGCGAGCCGTGAAAGAAAGAATCTAAGCGGCGGCATAATCATAATAGCCGCTGTCTTCTTCCTGATGATGCTCTTCTTTCAGATCGGCAGACAGAGGACTCCTGTCGGCGACGAGCTCCGCGTCGCGTATTTCGCGCCGATGTCCGGCGCCGAAGCCCGCAGCGCGCATGTTCGCCTGAGGGCCGCGCAGCTTGCCGTCGAGCGCGTAAATTCCATAGAAGCTATAAAGGGCGGCTACAGGCTGAAGGTGATAGGCTTTGACCTGCCGAGGGAGCCCGAAGAGGCAGAAAAAGCGGTCGAGACCGCGATGAAAGACAAGAGCTTCCTTGTCATGATGCTGGCTGACGACAACTGCGCGGAAACGGTAGCAAAAGTTGCCGAGCGTCTTGAAGTGCCGCTTGTCATTGTTTCGGAGAATCCTCCGCTCACGGAAGAGATGCAGGCCGGAGCCTTTCCGCTGCTTTATTCCTTCAGCCTTGCGAACGACACGTCATACCGCGGCAAGATGCTTTCATACTTCGCGTCGCAGGCCCTTCTGAGCAAAAACGTAGCATACTGCTACAACATATCCGACCCCGCTTCAAGAGAGATATTCACGTCATCAAGCAAATGGGCGGAAGCCTTCGGCATGACCGTGGCGGCCGAGATCCCCTTTACCGGAAAAGACGCCAAAAGCCGCGCGCAGGTGGCGAAAGCCGCCGCTGAAAGCAGCGCGGACGTAGTTATAGTGACAGGCCTTGCCGCCGACAAATCCGGCATGACCGCGTCGCTCAGGGGCGCGGGTTTCAGCGGCCTGATACTCGGCGAGGGATATACCGAAATGATCTATAAAGAAGCAGGTTCCGCCGCCGCAGGTTCATGGTGGATAAACGAAGTTTCTTCGCTTGACCCGGCGATACGCTCCGTGCTCAAGAACTACAAGCGCCTGTACAATGAGGAGTGCCCGCAGGAAGAAGTGGTCTCCGCGATACTTTCCTACGACGGCGTTATGTGGATAGCGTCCGCGCTCGGCAAAGCCCCCGGCTTCCGCGGTGAAGCGATAAGGCACACTCTTCTTGCCACGATGAACCTTCCGCTGACGCACGCTACCCTTACGATAGACCCGCGCACGCACACGCCGCTCAACAAAGCGATGGCGCTGGTCCACTGCGCGGACGGCAGGGGAATCTTCCAGCGCAGGATAAGAATCAGCAAGGAATAAAAACTGCGTTGTTTATTTTTATATGCCTTAAAGTGTATAATATCTACTTAATATAGTGATAATTATGATAATAATGCTGCAGAGGGGTTAATTGCCGATGTTCACAACGAAATTCAACGCGGATCGCCTGGAAAAAGTAATAGCGGAAACATGGCGCGGCAGGGAAGATCAGGACTGCCTGTGGTTTCAGGGAGAATGGTGGAGCGCCGGCCGTCTTCTCACTCTTGCCGACGACTGCGAGAAAAAGCTTAAAGCTTCCGGCTTCGGAAAGGGGCAGCGCATCGCGGTCCTGCTTCCGAACTCGCCGCTTTTGCACGCTCTTTCGATAGCGTGCTGGAGACTGGGCGGGGCGATAGCGCCCCTTAACGCGCGCACCGGCGTCGCCAATCTGCTGAGCACGATAAAAATGCTTGACGTGAGCGCTACGGTAGTCACGGAGGAAGGCTGCCTTAAGGCTGAAGGAGTCGTTACCGACGCGCCCCTCGTGGCCGTCACGGCGGAAGGGACCCTTCCTTCATGGAAGGGAAGGATCGGCACCCCGGAAGATGAAAAGACAGCCGTCATATTTTCCACGTCCGGCACGGCCGGGCTGCCCAAAGCCGTTATCTGCCTGCATTCGAACATAATCGGCAACCTCACGCCTATTTCCGATCATATCCCCGGCCTTATAGCGCCGCAGTCCATATTCCTTAACGTGCTGCCGAACTTCCACACATTCGGCTTTATCATATCCGGGCTGCTTCCGCTTACATCCGGCATCAGGCAGGCGCTCGTCCCGAGCTTTGTCCCGGTCGACAACACGATAGCCGCGATAAAAGAAGCCGGCGTCAACAAGATAATAGCGGTGCCCACGATAATGTCCTTCCTGCTCGGCGTCCTTGCGAAAAAGGGTGAGCACTTAAGCGGCATAGAGCACGTGGTCACAGGCGGCGACAGGCTCAACATACAGCTTGACGCCCGCTGCAAAGAGTATCTGGGCGTTGGCATAATAGAAGGCTACGGCCTCACGGAATGCTCGCCGGTCGTTGCCGCCAACCACAGCGACGAAACAAAAAAGTTAGGCACCGTCGGGCTGCCCTTTGACGACTACGAGATTCAGGTGCGCGACCGCAAAGACAACATCATCGGCCTCCACGACGAAGGCGTGCTTTGGGTAAAAGGCCCGTCGGTCGTTCCCGGCTACTTCCGCGACGAGGTCAACACGAAAGACAGATTCCATGACGGCTGGTTCAACACCGGCGACGTCGTCCGCATCGACGAGGACGGCTACATAAAGATCGTAGACCGCGCGACGGACATAATCATAGTAAGCGGCTTCAACGTATATCCGCAGGAAGTGGAAGCCGTGCTCTGCGCTCATCCTGCCGTGCACGCGGCAGTCGCCGTAGGCGAGAAGAACAACGTCGCAGGCGAAGTAGTCAAGGCCTTCATCATACTGAACGAAGGCGCGCAAGTTACGCCGAAAGAGCTGATGGACTACTGCAAGGGGCGCCTTGCCCACTACAAGGTCCCGCGCAAGATAGGCTTCGTCACCGAATATCCGCTTTCGCCGACCGGCAAGATACTGCGCCGCGAGCTGCGCAAAATGAAAATAGAAAAACAGTAAGCACCTAAGCATAAAAAAACGCGGACCCCGCAAAAGCAGGGCCCGCATTTTTATTTCTTAAAAAAGGGACGGATTATTCGTCGTGATCCTTACCGTCGTTCCCGCCTTTGCCGGGAGCGTTCTCCTTAGTGTAGTTCTTTCTTTCGGTGAGCACCTTGCGGTCAGGCGACGCGTTGTGGTCGACGCGCTTTGCCATGATCTCAGCTACCGCGTCAGCGCTTCCTTCGGCTCCGAATGCCTTGATGAAGCGCTCCGCCCAGTACTGCATCTCGTCGACGATTCTGTCGATTATCGGCTGCGGCTCGGCAAGGATCATGTCGCAGAACGGCAGGTTCAGCTTCTTGTAGTCTCCGCTCTTTCTGCTGTATCCTTTTTCGTCTCCGGCCGCCACGATCTTGTCCCACAGCTCCCTTGAGATGCCGCGGTCGTTTTCCTTCGTGTAGGTGCCGCCCTCGGTGATCGCGTTGCCCGTGTCCGGATCCATCTTGATGCCGAAATAGACGTTCTGGAAGAGGGTAGCGACGTTGCCCTTGCGGATGCCGTACTTGCGGAAGGTCGAGACCTTGTCGAGCGGCGTGCCTGAAATGCCGTGCTGCGCGATAGCCACGCCGAAGGGCGCGATGGCGTCCGCTATTTCCTTCGTGCGCTTAAGGTCGATGCCTTCCATCTGTCCGACCGCCGGGTCATATGTGCCGTGGAGGCTGCCGTTGGAGATCGCAAGATAATCCGGGAATACGTTCCATGCGTTCAGCCCGCCGATATAGTACAGCGCTTCTTCGACTGTCGAAAGCTCGCCGGGACCCTTTATCTCGCCGACCTCGACCTCGAGCCCGAGCTCTGTCGGAAGCCACCCAGCTAAAGCGCGGGTAGCCGCGAAGTTCTCATAGTCCTGAAGATGCGAGGCGTCGAGAGCAACGGATGTAAAGCCGTTTGCAGTTACCTTTGTGAGCTGTCCTACCGCCTTTAATACGTCGGCATCTCCCTTTATCGCATAGTGGTCGACATGGAGTCCGAAAACGGCTCCGTGCCCGATCTCTTCCGAATACTTCAGCGCGTAATCCGGCATATTATCGAAATTTGTGCCGCAGTATGTTGACTCGGACTTCGCAAGTTCGATAAGGATAGCCGCATTAAGCTTTTTAGCAGCGCGAAGAACCGCCTTTATAACGAGCGGGTGACGCGCGTTTGCCGCGAGGCAGATGGAATCGACTTCCCTGGCCGCTGCCGCTATATCACGCCCGCTGACCAAGCCCATTTCCGTGTTGCCAAAGCGTGCCTGCACGTTCAGCGGACGCTTTTTCAGCAGTTCCTGATAAGCCTTGCTCTTTACATCCATTGGAATCTCCTCCCGAGATTTTTATAATAGATTGCCTTAGTTCATTGTAGCCCTTTTCCTTCAATATTGCAAAAAAATGTAGGGTAATAATTAAGTGAAATATTTATCTTTCTTTCTGTTTCAGGCATGCGGCAAAACGGAGCCGAAGCGGCGCGGATGATAATATAAGCAGCCGTGCCGCGGCGCGTATCATACGACGCTTTTTAAATATGCCGCGGTAATGTGATAAAATCTGTAGAGGCAGCGGATGCTGCCGTATTACGTCCGTCTGCGGAGGTGAGTCCATGTTTTCCGTTTCGTGAGGCGCTGGGAAAAATGCTGTACACGTGATGCATGGCGCACATATGGACTCATGCTCCGGCTCTTCGTCATAAGACCCGCAGCATAAAGTCCCGGAATGTATAAGACCCGCCCGGCAGCAGGCGGACGCCGCAGATCCGATGCGGGCGCCGCCGTGCTTTTTGTGTGTATCTGAAAGCAGCGCATATCATGCGAAGATACGCGCTGCATGATGCGGCGGCACCATGGCCGGGAACTAAAGGAGGAGATTACCATTAGAAACTGTGTGGAAAAAATAGATGAGCTGTTCGAAAAAATGCGCGAAGGAGTGCGGAACGCGCCTGTAGCGGTCAAGGAGCTGAAAGAAGCGGGACGCCCGATCGTAGGCATATACTGCACCTTCACGCCCTGGGAACTGATAAACGCGGCAGGAGGCATTCCGGTCTCTTTATGCAGCACGAGCGAAAAGCCGATAGCGGCAGCGGAGCAGCACCTTCCGCGCAACCTCTGCCCGCTGATAAAGTCAAGCTACGGCTTTGCGCTGACCGACACCTGCCCGTACTTCCACTTCTGCGACATAGTGATAGGCGAGACCACCTGCGACGGCAAGAAAAAAATGTACGAGCTGCTCAACGCGCTGCGCCCCACGCATGTGATGCAGCTGCCGCAGACGACGGAACATGCGAAGAGCCTCGAACTCTGGAAGCACGAGGTCATAAAGCTCAAAGAAGTTCTGGAAGAGCGCTTCGGCGCGTCGATAACCGACGAAAAGCTCACGTCCGCGATAAAGCTGAAAAACTCGATAAACGCGGCCGCACTGCGCTTCTACGACCTTGCAGCGCTTCCTGATCCCGTCGTATCCGGCAAGGAGATAATGCTCGTATCCGACTATATCAAATTTACCTTTGATTACGAAGAAGCTATAGCAAACGTAAACGCGCTCACCGACAGCCTGCTTGACGCATACAAAAGCGGGCTCCGCCGCGTCTCCGCCTCTAAGCGAATACTTATCACCGGATGCCCGATGGGCAAGTCCCTCGAAAAAGTCGTGGACGCGATAGAAGCGCCGGAGAACTCCGCCGTAGTCGTCGGCTTTGAGAACTGCGGCAACCTCAAATGCACCCATTACAAAGTGCGCGAGGATATAGCGCCTCTTGACGCGATCACGGAGAAGTACCTTTCGATACCCTGCTCCGTGATGTCCCCGAACAATGAAAGGATAGAGCTTATCAGGCACTACATCAAAAAATACCGTGCGGACGGCGTGGCGGACGTGATACTTCAGGCCTGTCATACCTACAACGTAGAGTCGCATTCGGTCCGCACCGCGCTTGCGTCGGACGGCATACCCTATATCGCGGTGGAGACCGACTATTCGCAGGGAGACGTGGGGCAGTTAGCTACAAGGTTCGGCGCATTTGCGGAGATGCTGTGAGATGCGCAGCATCGGCGTGGATATCGGTTCCGCCGCGACAAAGTGCGCGCTCTGGGACGGAAACGATATCATCTGCTGCATAACGCCTACCGGCTGGACCCCGAAAGAAAGCGCGGAAGCAGCCGTTGTTATGATAAAAGAAAAAGCAGGCATTGCGCCTGATGCTCCCGGGATATCAGTCACCGCCACCGGCTACGGCAGAAATGTATTTCCTGCAGACAAGCGCGTCACGGAGATAAGCTGCCACGCCGCAGGCGCCCGCTTTTTAGTGCCGGAAGTCGGCATGGTGCTCGATATCGGGGGGCAGGATTCGAAAGTCATATCGCTGCATCCGGACGGCAGAGTAGCCGACTTCATAATGAACGACAAATGCGCCGCAGGCACAGGCCGCTTCCTGCAGAACATGGCCGTGCATTTAGGCTGTACGCTCTCCGACTTCTGCAGCATACCGGAAGGCACGGTGATGCAGCCGATAAACAGTATGTGCACGGTATTTGCCGAATCGGAAGTGATAGGCCTTCTTGCGCACGGCATTGCAAAAGAACCGATATGCGCCGGCCTGCTTGACTCCGTCGCGCAGAAAGCAGTGACGATGATATCCCGCGCCGGCGGAAGCGGCGACATATGCTTCACCGGCGGCTGCGCTCAGAACGGAATGCTCCGGGCTCTCATCGAAGAAAAAACCGGGCGCAGAGTGATCTCTCACGCACTTTCCCAGTACGCGGGCGCAATAGGGGCCGCGCTCATCGGAGCTAAATAACACGCCGCCCGAAAGGGTTTTGCTTCCATAAATTTAATCTTGCAAGCTTAATTCATGCGGGGACTGTTCTCAGACAACAGCCCCCGCATTTCTGTCGGCGCTCCCTGCGCAGCGAACTTTTCCGGGACGTCGTTCCAGCTATTTATTTGACAAATAGGATTCTGTGACAAAAGCTTTATCTTTCATATTTACTCTAATCAATATTTAATGCAAAATAGTATTAAATCCAATGTGAACGCGCCATACGGCGAAAGCCGCGGCAGAACAGCGGGGAGCGGATATCCATGAGCATCTTTTTAACATTATTTGCGCTTCAAAAAATAAAAGGAGTAGGCCCTCAGACGATATGCAGACTGGAGAGGGAAAGGATAAGCGGCATTGAGACCCCGAGGCAGATCCATGAACTGCTGGCAGAGATCGCAAAGAGCAGCGTCCGGATAAAGACTGTTTCTGTCGAAGAGATAGAGCGCCTGACGGACGAAGGAAAAAGAATCACCGAAGCTCATGACAGGCTGTCCGTCAAAGCCGTCAATTACTTTGACGCCGCCTATCCGGAAAACCTGCGGAGGATACCTCAGCCGCCAGCTATCCTCTACTACAAGGGAAACGCCGCCTCTATGCAGCAGCGGGGGATAGCAGTTATCGGGGCGCGCAGCGCTTCCTCTTACGGGCAGACAGTAGGCCGGCGGATAGGCGGGCTCGTCGCAGGGCACGGCTATACCGTCATCAGCGGTCTTGCTGCGGGATGCGACACTGCAGGACACACCGGATGCCTTGCTGCCGGAGGAATAACTGTTGCCTTTGTCGCTACGCTTCTTGACCAGACCTATCCGAAAAAGAATACCCGCCTTGCGGAGGAGATAGTCGAAAAGAACGGCTGTGTCGCAAGCGAATACCCGGTCGGCACTCCCTGCAGCCAGTATTTCTTCTTCCAGAGGGACCGCCTGCAGTGCGGGCTGGCAGAGAGCGTCATCGTAGTCGAATGCGGACCGGAAGGCGGAACATGGCATACTATCGACGGCTGCCTGCAGCTGAACAAGCCCCTCGGCTGCTTTGCCTACGAAGCGGAGCATTACTCTCGCTTCCCGAACGCGCTCGGCAACAAAAAACTGCTTGACAGCGGCAAAGCCACGGCTCTGCACGACGATGCGGAAGTTGAGAAGTTTATCGAAAGATCCGGCGCCGTGCAGACATCGCTCTTTTAATAAGACAATTCAGCCGCGCAGAATCGGCGAGCTAAATTCTGCCGTCAGTTTCTATAGTTATATCAGACCGATTCCTGATACAAAATACTATTTTAATCCTGTCCCGGGATATTCAGTTCCGGGATGTCTTTTTTCCCCCGTGTTTATGGCGATACTGCTGTCCGGTATGTGTAAGGATTGTTCTTGGCTTTATGTCGCATAGTTTTGTGCGAAACTGCATTCTTCCAAAGTAAAACTCCTGATTGCAAATATCTGAATGAAACCCTACAAGCCTGTAATTTGAGCTGCGGAACAGGTAGGATAAACCATTTATAACTCTTTTATTAAAATTGCAATTTAAATAATTACATAATTGTGCAATAATAAAATAAGCTGTCTAAACATGGAATTATCTGACTGTTTATGGTTGTTTGTCTGGATACGGAAACACAGTTCTTGTCACTGTAAATACTATTATTCATGCGATTATGGGTAATTTTACAGTCTGGTTCTAGAAATAGTATCTGGCAAGGATGGCAAGTGAGAAATTTGGAAAACACCTTTTTAAAACAAAAATATATATCTATAGCGATCCATCATGCAAAACACGGAGTAAAGCTGACGTGCTTAGGTTTCATGGGGTTATAGAAAAAATATGTTAGGTACTAGATACCACAGCAGATGATATCTTGGAATTTTGGATAAATGACAGAAGGCCAAGAATTAAATTTTTAAGAGAGGACTGCGGTTATGGAAGCCTATATTGAAAAGCTTAATCAGCTGATTGCCATTAAGAAGAACAAAGGGAATAAGATAACGAAAAAAGAAAGAGAAGAATTTCTTTCCGCTTGGGGTGAACTGATAGTAGCTGAAAATGGCTTCAGCGAAACGGTAGAGCGATACTTTTATGAGGGATTTGTTTTCGCGGGGGCAAAACCATTTGTCCAATGGGTCCTGTTATCTGAAGATAAATTTTCCGCTATTAATTCTTTGTTTAAAGGGCATTTTTTTGGAAAAGATACCCCTACATCTTTTAGAGTTCTGGTTAGTACATTGGCTCAGCTGATTATTTCGAATCCTACAGAGAAAAATCTGATTTGCCCAGTGATAGAGAATATACCCTCAGTTAGCAAGACAAAAGAAAACAAAACCCTTGTGGATGGACATAAGGTTATACTTAAATATTTTATCAGTGAGTTAAATAGTTCTTCTTTATTTCCTGTCCTATCTGAACTTAATATTAAACCTACTGTTATCAGGTCGTTTGTTGAAGTATTCGAAGTAATGATTAACAGGCTTGATTTGACAAGTCTATCAACAAAAGATGCTCAGAAGGTTGTTGCCATTAACAAATGGCTTCATCCCGATAATGAAGTTGAAAAGGCTGAGAAAGCGGAATTAATAGTCTCACAAGATTCCCAAAACGTTGTTAAAGAAAGATCTGAAGAGGTATTAAATCAGGTAGAGCAGAATCCCCCACGGCACTTTTATAATCCATATGATCAGTTGATTAGTATGCTTAATGAAACAATATCTCTTTCCAGAGGTCTACGAGACGAGTCAAAAAGCACAGAAAAGAAATGTACTGTCCTCCAAGAGGCAGTCAGCAATTTCCAGCGCGAAATAGAAGTCTTAAACAATCAGCTTAAAACTTCCAAACAAAGAGAAGCTTCCTTGGAAAAACAGCTGATTGATCGGGGTACCCAAATCTCTGGTCTGAGCTTACAGGTTAAAAGTTTAGAAGACGAAATACAAAAACTGACCGAGGTGCTTGAGGCAAAAGACCAAGAGATAGATCAACGGACTCAGATGATGGATGCCTTAAGCAGGGATCGTACAAAGCAGGCTGATGAACAAATGCATCGGTTGGCTTCTGATCTGAAAGTGGAGTATAGAGACTTTCATGATGCAGAAACACTTACTATGGACTGTGATTTAGGTGAAAACATGCGAGAACAGTTGAAAAATGTGTTTTCAATTCTGAGCAAAGTAGGGATTAGTTTAGATTGAGGTGTGTAGTCAATGCCTGCCAACTTAAATAATTACTATGGCATAGATTTTGGAACAACCACTAGTGCAGTTGTTGGATATATGGTCATGGATCATAAGCCCGAGCAGTTTTTCTATGGTGATGATGAGGGGCGTCCGCTTCCTTCTGTTGTAGCGATTAATAAGACAACCGGAGAAATTACTACCGGAAGAGAAGCATGGAATAAGAAAATGGAGTTAAGTGAAACCTGTGAGTATTTCTCTTCGGTAAAAAGTGTTTTAGATCGTGATACCAGAACAACAATTGCCGGTCGGGAGTGGACACCGGTCGATATTGCAGCAGAACTGTTTAAAACATTAAAGACAAGTGTAAAAGAGAGAACTGGAAACGACTTGTCAATTGCAACTGTTGCTATTCCAATCGGGTTCAGTCCTGAGAAAAGGGATAAGTTGCGGAGTGCTGCAGCGAAGGCAGGTATCACTATAAGTTCATTTGTCAGTGAACCGACTGCTGCATTCTTTGCCAATTATGAAGAGTTGAGAAGTTCGCCAATTGTTGCGGTCTTTGACTGGGGTGGCGGGACACTGGATGTCTCTATCCTGAAGAACGAAAACGGAAGGATATCAGAACTTGCAACTGCAGGTTCTAATATTGCCGGCGATTATATCGATAACAAGATTGCTCAGAGAATTCATGCAAAAATAGCCAGAAAAAAAGGGATAGAACTTGCTTTCTCGGATATGCCTTCAAGTGCGCAGGATTTGATGCTTGTTCGTTCTGAACGTGCAAAAAGAGCTTTGGGCGATGATGATACAGCCACTATTTCTATAAACAACTATGGGCCATTTGGCGCATGTCGTGAATTACTCGACTACGACTGGTTTGCAGATATTGTCGAACCAGAGGTCTCTATGGCTGTGGATTGCCTAAAAAAAGCTATTGAGCAGTCAGGGGTAGGCTTAGCAAACATCGATAGAATAGTCATGGTTGGTGGTAGCAGCAATCTCCGGCCATTAATCGAACGAATGGATTCAATTTACGGAGAAAAACTGTTTTTCCCAGATGAAACCATGTGGAATGTAGGTCAGGGGGCTGCCAGACTTGCTATGACCCCTGGCGACTATTACTCAAATCAATCAATTGGAATAATACTAAGCGATAATAGTTTCTTTGCTTTACTGTCACCAGATACTCCCTTGACGAACTGGAACATGGAGTGCCATTTTGGAATCGTTGATACAAATGAAGAAGCAAGATTTGTTTTTGGTGGCAGTTCGGATATTGAGGAATCACCTGCACGCTTTAAATCGCTTTCTGTCCCGGCATATCGGTTTTTACAGGAACAGATTATTCTCAGGGCTTTTGTAGATGAGAATATGGTATTTAAGGTTATTGCAGGGAGCACAATGAGACCTCGCGAGTACAGAAGGGTTTGGGACTATTCTCAGTTAAAATGCTACTATAAACTGCCGGAAATGCGGGTTGAGTTATGAGTGAGACCATTTCCAGTACAGTTGCATTTAAAAGTAATCTGCAGCCGGTACGAGGGTCGTGTCGGGAGGATCAGCAGTTTCTCAAGTCCGTTCATGATATTTTTGCCTTGGAAAAGCTTAAAAATGCAGGATTAAACCTTACTCCTTTGCAAATACGGGAGTACGAAGCTGCTTCACTTCATTGTCATTTTGCAGATGAAGGCGATTATCCGTATGGAACTGTCTTTAGTGAAACTGGCGAACGGCAGGTTATATGCAAATGTACCAAAATTTCCTGCAGACTTTTTAAAGAATGCAGATCTGATTTTGATCCAAATGAACTCCATGTCAAAGATGAAAACAATGTATATCGTCCTAAAACTGCCGAGATAGATGCCTCTCTGTCTGACAGGAGAGAAACCGAAGGTATTCCAAAACAAGGAGACATGGTCGCTGCGACCGAAGTACTCAAAGCAAAAACATACATCAGGGTTGATCTTGAGCCAGACACTATTTTAGAAGGTCCGTCTAATGGTGAGCCGGAGGATAAACCTATTTCAATGCCAGAAGTGGCGGATAGAAATACTCCGTTTGAACAACATGATGCAACATTTAGCTCTTTTGTGGATATAGAACAAGAAGAAACTATTCATCTTCCTGTTAAAGAGCGGACTATTGTTAATGCTGGCCCGGGAACCGGAAAAACCTATACTCTCATAGAAAAACTCAAGTATATGTTGTCAGATTTGGAGACAGAGCCATCGAACATACTTGTTCTATGCTTTTCCAAGGTAGCTGTCGAAGTTATTAAAAGTCGGCTGGAGGACGCAGCAAACCACGAAGAACTGCCCCTGAACTGGCATCAGGTAGATGTCAGGACTTTTGATTCATTTGCTACTTACTTGCTTGCCTGGGTTCAGGAAAATATTCCAAGCCTCCTGCCAGAGCATTATACCCTTGAATGCCAGAACTATGATGAACGTATTCGCATGGCTGCCAGAATTTTGGTTACTCAGAAGGATCTGCTTGACATGTATGAACATATCATTGTTGATGAGGTCCAAGACTTGGTCGGTGTTAGAGCTGAGCTGGTTTTGTCCCTCCTTCACGGGCTTTCAGAGCGTTGTGGGTTTACTTTATTGGGGGATTCCTGTCAGTCACTCTACGATTACCTTGCTGTTAATGACAGTTCTGTGATGAGTTCGGATCAGTTCTACAAGAAACTGTTCCATGAGTACCGTGACGCTAACTTTTTCTCATTGAGCCATAATTATAGACAGGGTGATGAGTTAGGAGAACTGTCAGTTCCATACCGTAAAGCAATCCTCAGTGGAGATGTCGCTTCGAGAACAACAGAAGCAAAAAAACTGGATGCAGTCCTTGCTACTTCTGACATCAATCTAAAGAATATAACTACAAAGGAAGTTATCACTTTCCTTAAAGAGGGCACATTAGGAATACTGAGTCGTACTAACGGGCAGGCATTACAGATCTCTTCATGGCTAAGGGCACAAGGTATCCGGCATACTTTTCAAAGGTCTGCTCAATCCCATGATTTGGCTGTTTGGATTGCAAGAACTCTTGTAAATGCTGAGACAGATGTCATTGACAAATCTGAATTTGGTAATCTGTTTGCTAGGTATTATCCTGCTAAGGCCGAATTTGCCGGAAAATATTGGGATGCCCTGATAAGCACGCAAAGATATCAGTCCAAGAACCATTACGAAATAGAAGATCTTCTTCGTGGCGTTTTTCAGAATGCGAGAAACCCTCTGCTGTTTGAAGAACCGGATAATGTGCCAACTACTGTTACTGTTAGCAACATACACAGGGCTAAAGGCAGAGAATTTGATTCTGTCCTCATTCTTCAAGACGTGCTTGAAAACATGACTGATGAAGAAAAGTGTGATTTGCTTGAGCATAAGGTGTGTTATGTCGCGCTTACTAGGCCAAAGAAAAAGGTCGAGAAGATTTTGCTGAAGCCTCAGTATATTTATATTTCCAAAGATGAGGCGAGAAGATGTTTTAAAGCAGGAGGCTTTAGATCAAAGAAGTATTTGTCTCATTTTGAGGTAGGAGAAGGTTCTGACTTTGACACAAGGTCATTTGCCAGATCGCCCGAGATTCAAGAGTATATACAATCCATGAAACCGGGCACTCGTCTAAAATTGTTAAAATGCCCGGAAGAGACTAAATCCTATGTGTTATACAGCGTAGCCCCTGAAGATGACGATCGCACAATATTGTGTTATACAACCCCCACATTTGCTAAAAGCATGGAAAGGGCTATTCAGAGGATATTCTCAAATTCCCATTCCATAGCATACAAGTATTATCCCAATGTGTTTGGAGAAATATATATTGATGGATTAACCACTTGCATTTCGTCATCGGATATAGGTGTTGATGGCGCAAAGATGTATGGTGGTATGTATATATGGTATGGCCTGTCTATTAGCGGCTTTGCACAGATGGAGAAGGATCGCTATTAATCTAGGAGGACTGTTATGCCTGATTATTCCGAGTTTTATGATGCACGAAAAATAATCACAGACATTCTTCATGATGATCTCATTGGCCCTGTAAAAAAGAATGAGATTTTGCCTGAATTACCTACCCAATACTATATTATGGGCAAACTCTATCCTCAAAATGATGAGGGTGAGGTTGTTGATCTGGTAAGGAACCCTTTATTGGAGAATGCTGCTGAAACCTATGATGCATCAATATCCTTAAGCAACCAAAAGAACCCGTCTTCGTTTGGGATTACCTGTATTCTAAAGCCGGGAATTAATTCCATACGGCTTTCTGGTTCTTACGCTTTCTACACTCTCATTCAGTATGAAGATGCCATAAAAAGAGGAATGGATCTTTCAAAATGGGAAGCATTGGAAAAAAAACCGAAAGACCTCTGGATTCGAAACGAATATGGGTTTGATAAGGTTGTCAGATTAAGTGCCGAAAAGGTCGAAAAACCAGTATCTCTGGATAATGGGATCCAATTACAGATTTACACTCATACAGTGTTAGATTCCGGTGAGCGAGTCAATACGGTTACTATGATTAACACTCAACAGGCAGGAAAAGACGCGGTGGAGAGAGCACAAAAATGTGCATTTCAGCCTAAGCTGATGATTTCCGGAGAGTATCCCTGCCCCATCTTTTCCAAATCCAATCGTCAGGAGCAATTTACCGAGGATGTAGAATTGCTTGAGCTCGATCTCCTTTATTCCGATGCAAACTGTTTCGGGCAAGGGCACGGCTGTTCTGTCGAATGGGATGTTGAAAATGAGGATCCTCTTTGGGTTTCTACCGCATGGTTTCCATCGTACAACCTGCATCAGATGATGGCAGCTGATATTGAAGATAAAAAAGTGCTCTCCATGCACTATCTTTCTGATGGATTTCCGAAAGAAATATTGGTTTCCTTACGTCATTTTGCTAATTCTTATAATGAATGGATTAAAAAGATTGAATACGCATCAAAACTGCTTGGTGAAAAACAGCAAAACACCGCATTGAACAATGTTCAAAAATGCAAAGCGGCGTTTTCTAGAATCATGCATTCGATTGATTTGCTGGAAAAGAGCCTCTCCAGTAACGCTGATGCTATGAAAGCATTCCAGATAGCTAACGAGGCAATGCTGTTGCAGAGGAAGCAATCCTTATTAAAAGCCGGAAAAGAGTATGACCCGGAAAAAGTAACATGGTATCCTTTTCAACTTGCATTTATTCTTCATGAGCTGTCTTCCTTTATCGAACCCACGGGAAAAGAAAGAGACACAGTTGACCTTCTCTGGTTTCCTACCGGAGGCGGGAAAACAGAGGCGTATCTGGGCATTGCAGCATTTGTGATTTTCCTTCGGAGACTGCGCAACAGTTCAGACGACGGTGTAACTGTAATTATGCGATATACCCTCAGATTATTAACATTACAGCAGTTCGAACGAGCCAGCATGCTCATTTTTGCATGTGAACTGCTCCGGAAAGAATACCATCTTGGAGGTACTGAAATATCTATTGGCCTTTGGGTCGGCGGCAAACTGACTCCTAATCTCCTAGAGGAAGCCCGTGCAAGCATTAACAAACGACAACTTGGAGCAGTCGTCTCGCCAGAAGTAGCAAATCCATGTCAGATACAGGTATGTCCGTGGTGCGGTAAACCACTGACTGCAAAGAATTACTCCATTCGTATTGCAGAAAAAAGGATGTTAATTCATTGCAATAATGAGGAGTGTGCTTTCCATGGTACAGACAATGGCCTGCCGTTACATATTATTGACGATGCAATATATGAGCACCTTCCGACTTTTATAGTTGCAACTGTCGACAAATTTGCACAGATACCCCTCAGCGATAAGCCTGCTGCATTATTTGGTATCTCGAGCAATAAAAAGCCACCGGAACTTATTATCCAAGATGAGCTTCATCTTATCTCAGGTCCGTTAGGTACTATGACCGGACTGTATGAAGCTGCAATCACAAAGCTGTGTGAAAAGGATGGAATTGGGGCAAAAGTAATTGCTTCAACGGCAACTATAAGGAATGCTAGAAACCAGATAATGGCATTGTACGGGAGGGACTATTCCCAGTTCCCGCCTCAGGGAATTTCCGCAAAGGATTCCTATTTTGCTGTGGAGTCCACACCGACAGACCGCCCTGCAAGGCAGTATTTTGGCGTGATGGGGATTGGTGTTACGGCAACGACAACCCTGATACGTGTAAATGCAGCGCTTCTCTTTGCTTCAAGGTATCTTGCAGGACTTGGATATGAGGACGGTATAATAGATAATTTCTGGACTATTACAGGTTATTTCAACAGTTTAAGAGAATTGGGCGGAGCAAGCACACAGATTTTGGATGACGTTCAGAGCCGATTCAGTTACCTTGCAAAAACCAAGTTTGGCCATCTGGTACCACAGGTTGATCTTTCTGTCAGTTATGACCATCTGGTAGAATTGACCAGCCGTATGGACAATTCTGAGATTACAAAAATAATCCAAGACCGCCTGAAACGGAGTTACCGTGCAGGACAGCATAAAGATGTATATGATTATGTCCTGGCTTCAAATATGATATCTGTAGGGGTTGACGTAGGACGTCTGGGTGTGATGGTCGTAGCTGGGCAGCCCAAAACAAATGCTGAATATATTCAGGCAACCAGCCGGGTAGGCCGGGATAATCCCGGACTGGTTGTTGCCGTATATAATCCGACAAGATCCCGCGATCGTTCGCATTATGAACAGTTTTTAAAATATCATTCGGCTTTGTATCGTTATGTTGAAGCTACCAGCCTGACACCATTTGCGGACAGGGCCCGGGACAGAGGCCTGCATGCCCTTTATGTGTCATTATGCAGGTATCTTGTCCCCGGCTTGCTGAGCAATAACGCTGCTGTTTTATATGATTCTTCTAATCCGGAAGTTGAGGAAATTCGTAACCTGATTCTTGATTATATTGAGAAAGTTGATCCGGGAGAAAAATACGCAGCAATGGAAGAACTGCAGGATATCGAGGACGCATGGGATATTGCTGCGACAGGGACGCTTGTTTACAGGAGTTTTAAAAATGAGAAAAAACTTCTGAAGGGTGATACCGAGAACGACAGGTTCAGAACCATGAACAGCATGAGAAGCGTGGATGCGCAGGCAGGCATCTATCTTCTGGGGAGGTAAATATGGCTCTTCATTTTGGGAAAAAGAGTGAAAACGAAAAGACGAAGGTAGTAGGGGAACTGAGAAGAACCCAACTGATAACCACATTTGGCAGTGGTGCGATAGTGGATATGCCGGATTACTCTGTTGTTATTGCGGCAACTAATTACTGGAAATCCAATAGTCCTGTATTACATGAGCCGAATCTTGAAAAACTGCTGAAGGTATCCCATTTTAAACAGCCCTACGTAACTGAAGACACAGGAGATAAATCTTCACCTGATATTCCTGCTTTCAGGTTCCCCATCATACATTTCTGCCCTGATTGTGGGAGACTGATGCCGTACTGGGGATTTGGCGATGATACCGGAAAGATTTGCTTACATTGTAAGAAAAACATAGTACCATCAAGGTTTATAGCTACCTGCATCAATGGGCATATGGAAGACTTCCCGTATAAATGGTGGGTTCATGGCGGAGATTATTCAAAGTGTCCTGCTGCAGACAAAGATGATAAACTGACAATTACCTTTTCAGATGAAACGGGCGGTCTTGACAGTATTGTAATTACCTGTACAGCCTGCGGTAAAAAAAGAAGTATGGCTGGATGCCTTGGTAAAGATGCGTTACGTGGTTACACTTGTAAAGGGAGCAGGCCCTGGATCGGATTGAAAGCAGACAAAAGAGATCCCATTCCGTGCACAGCACCTATGCGGGGGTTGCAACGCGGAGCATCCAATGTTTATTTTTCCCAGACGGCAAGCGCTTTGACAATACCTCCGTGGAGCAGCAGATTGCATCAGGAGATAGAACTGTACTGGGACAGGCTTTCATCTTTTCTTGATGGAAACCCAACAGAAGAGAATCTGCGTGGGGTGGTCGAAGTTCAGTTTTATAATCTGCTCACACTGGAACTTTATTCCGTAGACGATATCATCAGGGAAATCAAAAAAAGAAAGAATATAGAAGGTGTATCTGAAGAGTATACCAAGCAGAACCTGTATGAAGATGAGTATCAGGTGTTCTGTCTGGGCGATTATGAACAATCGGACGACTATCAGTTTAGAATAGAAAGCGTAGATATACCGGAGTTTCTGAAAGACTACATTGACGATGTTGTTATGGTAAAACGGCTGAGGGAGGTTCTAGCGTTACGGGGATTCCGCAGAATATCCCCTGAAAAACCCTCGGCAGACGATGAAAGGTTTAATGGATATCATTATGATGGAGACTGTGTTCCTCTCTCTGAAGCTCCATTAAACTGGTACCCCGGGATTGAAATGCTTGGGGAAGGAGTTTTTATCCGTCTCAACGAGGACGCCCTTTCGGCATGGGAAGACAGGAATACCGGATACTATGAGGCTATGAAAAGTCAGTTAGAAGCAAGTACTATAGAGTGCGGGAACTTTTCTCCCAGATACGTACTGTTGCATACCTTGTCGCATCTGCTGATCAGGCAGCTCTCGGTTGAATGCGGTTATTCAGGCGCATCTATCAAAGAACGAATTTACAGCACATTCCCTGAATCCACACACCATATGGCAGGGATCCTGCTGTATACATCATCTTCGGACTCGGACGGAAGCCTTGGCGGTCTTGCCAGAAATGCCCTTCCGGAACAGTTTGAACTGATTTTCAGGAATATGCTGCAGGAGGCGTCGTGGTGTTCTTCGGATCCGATTTGCATTGAGTCCAAAGCGCAAGGATACGATTCCCTGAACTACGCTGCCTGTCATGCATGTACCCTGTTGCCTGAGACAAGCTGTGTAATGCGCAATTGTCTGTTAGATCGCGGTGCAGTTGTAGGCTCTCTTTTAAACCGTAGAAGCGGCTTTTTTGGTGATTTGTTTGATTGAGAGATTTTGTTATGATTGAAATGATTCCAGACTTGTTATCTCCTGAAATCAAGAGTCAGGCTGAAAAAAGCCTTTTTAACGAATTCAGAGATTGCAAAACAGAAGAGCATTATATAATTCTCCATTCTTTAGGGCTATCCGATCATGTCAACAACATATTCGGTGAAATTGACTTTGTGGTTATATGCCATCAGGGGGTTCTCTGTGTTGAAGTTAAAGGCGGCGATGTGAGCTGTAACAAAGGGGTCTGGAAGTTTACCAATCGATATGGCAAGGTAAACGAGAAGACAGAAGGTCCTTTCCAGCAGGTCCAGGGAAATATGCAATCATTGAGAGGTCATCTTATGAAGCGGTTGGGGAAATGGGACCCTCTGGTTTCCTGCCAGTATGCTTCATGCGTGATAATGCCAGATTGTGAATTCAAATATGAAGGTATAGAAATAATACCTGAAATCCTGTTTGACAAAAGATATTACCGAAATCTGCCGGAAACGATTGAATTCAGTTTTAGTTATTGGCGAAATAAACTGTTAAGTCAGCACGGTTTTGAGGGAAATTATCTATCAGAAAACGAGATGAAACGTCTTGCGGATATTCTTCGCGGTGATTTTCATTTCGTCCCATCAATGAAAGATACGATTGATTTAACTGTAAAAGCCCTGTGCGCATTAACGGATGAACAATATGACATTTTAGAGTCTCTGGATGATAACGACCGTGTTCTTGTTTCAGGTGTTGCCGGTGCAGGGAAAACATTACTGGCAATGGAACAGGCGAGGCGGGTTTACTGGTCTGGCCGTGATGTTCTGTTCGTTTGCTTTAACAGAAGTATATCGTCCTATGTTCAATACCAGTTTGAAAAAGACGGCGTTGAGATTAAGGCCTGTACTTTCCATTCCCTACTTGGAGAAGCACCAGGAGATCAATTTCCACCAGATTATTTTGGAAGAGTTCTCCCAGAACAGTTCTTAAAGCAAAATAATGTTAAAGAATACGATTATCTGATTATTGATGAGGGACAGGATTTATTCAAAGAAGCATACCTTCCTTGCTTGGGACGTCTTGTAAAAGGTGGCCTAAATGATGGTAACTGGCTGATTTTCTATGACCAGAATCAAAATCTCTTCAACAACGATAATCAGTTTGATTCATGTATTGGGTACCTAAAGAGATGTGGTGCTGCTTCATTTAAACTTACTGTTAACTGTCGCAATACAAGACAAATTGTGGATGCCAATACTTTAACAACAGGCATTACTAATATTGGCCGTCCAAAAGTTAATGGGTTGAGCGTTCAGTACCTCCCATATAACAGCAAGGCGGACGAGCGGAAAATACTTGAAAATGTACTTCAGGAACTAAAAGATGATGGGGTGAACGGGGGAGATTTGATTATACTGTCTCGTTATTCACTTACGAATCCTGCAAACTGCCTCTGTGGAAACCCTAAACTAACGTCGATTGGCAAAATTAAGTCAACCGGGCAAATGTGGAGAGCTGGAAAGACAGAGGTGCGCTTTTCAACTGTTTCAGCATTTAAAGGCCTTGAAGCTAAGGTCGTTATCCTGACTGATGTTGACAGTTTTTCTGATCAAGCTGTTCGTTTGCTGAATTATGTTGCTATATCCCGTGCGAGTTCTTTGCTGTATGTCCTGTACGATTCATCCAAAGAACAAGAGCGTCAGGATATGCTGATAAGCGGATATTTTAAGATCTAAATATGGGTAATATATTATACCAAATCTTACCCTATGTATATTAAAGATAAACCTGTGCTATTATAGGGAATGATTTGGTACAATAAAATTCCCAAGAAGGTTTGAACGATGTTAAAACAGATTCATATCAGAGTGGATGACAGCCTGTTTCAGGCACTTTCAAAGTATACAGATAAGGCTGGTTTGTCTGTAAATGACTTCATCGTGAGTTCCATCATGCAAGCTCTAAGTAATCAGACTCAAAATTCAGCCGATACAACCGCGCCCTTTACATTTATAGATTTATTTGCCGGCATTGGCGGAATGCGAATTGCCTTTGAGTCGAATGGTGGTATTTGCGTTTATTCGAATGAGTGGAATAAATACTGTCAACAGACGTATTTTGCCAACTTCGGAGAGCAGCCTGACGGTGATATAACGAAGGTAGATGCAAAGATAATTCCTGGTCATGATATTTTGGTAGCCGGTTTCCCCTGCCAGCCGTTCAGCATTGCAGGTGTATCAAAAAAGCAAAGCCTTGGAAGAGCAACGGGATTTGAAGATAAGACCCAAGGCACACTTTTTTTTGATGTATGCAGAGTTATCAAAGCAAAACGGCCAAAGGCATTTATGCTTGAAAATGTTAAAAATCTGAAAAGCCATGACAAGGGCAATACATTTAAAATCATCATGGAATCTTTGGAAGAGCTTAATTATGAAGTTTTTTATGCTGTTATTGATGGACAGAACTATGTCCCACAACATAGAGAACGTATTCTGATAGTTGGCTTTGACAGGAAGCGGTATGGGAATAATATAAACTTTTCTTTTGATATAAGTCCTGTTGAACCACGGCCGGTAATGCGAGACATTCTGGAGGCTGATGTTGATGAGAGATATACTCTGTCGGATAAACTTTGGACCTACCTTCAGGGTTATGCAAAAAAACATAAAGTGGCCGGAAACGGGTTTGGTTTCGGAATAGCTAATCCTGACGGAGTGGCGAGAACTCTAAGTGCCAGATATTATAAAGATGGCTCCGAAATACTTGTTGCACAGGAAGGTCGCAACCCAAGAAGACTGACACCAAGGGAATGTGCAAGACTACAAGGTTTTCCGGATTCTTTTAAAATTGTTGTTTCTGATACACAAGCTTATAAACAGTTTGGCAATTCTGTTGTTGTACCGCTTATGAAGGATGTTGCCAGACTTATCGCCGCTAAACTAAAAAGGTTGGATGAGCAACAATGAGCAATGAAATAGTTTCATTGGCAATTGAAAAAACGCTGGCAGGGCAACAGGCCTTTTGTAAGTTGCTTTCTCCAAATGACAGTGGTGAGACTGGCGGACATCAGTCAGGCTTCTTAATTTCAAAAACAGCAAAAGATATGCTGTTTTCTGAAGCCGACCTATTGAATCACATTGCAAAGAAAGACATACGGATCAAGTGGCAGGAAGATTTTTACACTGATGCCTGTTTCACATGGTATGAAAGTAAGAACGAGCTTAGGATAACAAGGTTTACACGAGGATTCCCTTTTAAAGGGCCTGATTATACTGGGGCGCTGTTTATTCTCATAAAAAATACTGACGAGGATTATGCTGGTTTTATTTTCAACACGGAAGATGAAATCATCGAGTTCTTTAATGCTTTTGGTTTGACTCCGGCTGAGACAAACCGACCGTTATCTTTTAACCGTACGAAAGCAAGCCTCATAGAGCAACAAAGCATAAATGAGTTCATTGAGGGGCTTACAGTTGAGTTCCCTTCTTCTGAAGTAATGTCTTCTGCTGCAAGAATGATATGTAATGCTGCTTTTCTGAGCAAATCAGTAACTGTGACAAACCCAGACAAAGCTCTTTTAGCTTGGACTGATGAAGAGTACAAACTATTTAAGGCTTTGGAGCACGCTCGGTATAGTGATTCTCTAGGAAAAGGTTTTACTTCTGTTGATGAATTTGTTTCTATGGCTAACCAGGTCTTGAACAGGAGGAAAAGCCGTGCTGGAAAAAGCTTGGAACATCACTTAGCAGCAGTATTTGACGAGAATGGTATTTCATACACAGCTCAGGCAATTACTGAGGGCAACAAGCGTCCTGATTTCATATTTCCTTCAGAAGTTGCATACCACGACCTTAGTTTCCCTGTCCATAAACTTATCTCTCTTGCAGCTAAAACCACATGTAAAGACCGTTGGCGTCAGATACTAAATGAGGCCGATCGTCTCAGAGGTGTGAAAAAGTATCTCTGTACCCTTCAACAGGGAGTATCAGCGATGCAGTTAGATGAGATGGAGGCTGAGGGCGTAATTCTTGTTGTGCCAAGGCCCTATATTCTTACTTATCCCAGAGAAAAACAGGGTAATATATGGACGCTATCTAAATTTGTAAGCTATGTAAAGGAAGTTGAACATGGCTGATATTAAGTCACCAGAGGCGCGAAGCAAAAACATGGCAGCAATAAAGAACAGAAACACCGAGCCAGAAGTGTTTTTCAGGAGGAAGTTGTTTTCTATCGGGTTGCGTTATCGGATTAACTCCAAAAAAGTAATAGGGCATCCGGATCTTTGGCTGAAAAAATACAATACAGCTGTTTTTATACATGGTTGCTTTTGGCATCGACATAATGGATGTAAGTATTCAACAACACCAGAAACGCGGAAAGATTTCTGGCTTCAAAAATTTGGTAACAACATTAGAAGAGACAAGTATGTTAAAGAAGAGCTTAAACGCAGGGGGATAAAAACCCTTATTGTATGGGAATGTACAGTGAAAAAAATGAAAGAGACACCCTCTGTTGAAAACAGTGTTCTTAATAAAATATACGGGTTCATAAACTCCGAAGACTTATACTTGGAGTTGTAATACTGCGTATTCCGGCCGACTGGTGCAATCAGACCACTGGTGGTGGCGCATCGGTACCGTTGGAAATGGTGCATGGAGACCGCGCGAATGGTGCGCGGTCTTTGCGCCGATTTTTACTCAATAATGCCTTTGCGTTTTCGCATGAACTCGCCATGGATCTGGATCACATAGGAATCGTTGAGTATTCCGGCTGTTAGGGGCGGGGTGAAAATCGCCACATAGTGTCGGGCGAAAATAACCAATTTTGAGTCGGGAGAGAATCGCCACACCCGGTTGGAGGAAAATCGCCAAGCATAAAAGCAACGGCTCAGCTATAGATCGATTAGGACAGCATCTGTCAGATGGTGGACTGGTCCTGGCCTCTTGTGCCTGCCATGCGCCCTGCCTGAATGGAATAGGTTTCAAGTTTCTTCCAGCGGAAGCTCTCGCCACGGATGTTGAAGACCGCTGCATCATCAAAGATGCGGTCAAGAGAGCAGAGAAGTGAATACGCCGGCGAGGATGGTGCATCTTGACCGCGTGCGTGGTGCATGAAGGCCGGCGGGGATGGTGCATGGTCACCGCGCTCATGGTGCATAGTGAACGGCCTCAATATAATGGGCCGCCATCTTCGGGGTCTAATTCGGCATATGCCGTGGATTCATTGTAAAAGGCGGCTCTATACATCGGAACACATGCCGTTTCCGACCGGCTCTGCCAGCCGGAACGGATTGCTCTGACGAGCGGATTTACTGGCTCTCTGTCAGCGCCGGGAGAAAAGGGCCAATTGGTCCAATAATGAGTCCAATCATTCCAATTGGCTATTTTCGCCAGACACTATGTGGCTATTATCACTCGACCCTAACACAATTGACACTAACAGAAAAACTGACTGAATGACTATCGGAAAAATGCTCCTTGAACTGGCAGAAAAACCGAACTTATTCGATAACGCGGGGGATGCCCGCAGCGCATCATTGCGCGGTCTTTCGTGTACACGTTTGTTTTTATAAATGACAACTTACCACTAAAAATATGCCAAACTTGGACTATAAGGCCGTAAAATAAGGGGTGTTTTGGCAAGGTTGGGGGTATTTACACCCTAAACCTGATTAATCAGGGATAAACAATAATCGACATATTCCAGAAGATTTGTTTCCTTCACATTGCGGAGTTTCTTTGAAAGAATTTTTTCCGTCGCTTAAATGTTTTTGCCTTCTGTTTGCGGGTGAAGCGCCGCTTTTTCACTGTTCAGTCAAATAGTGAGAGCATTGCCCGCGGCTTTAAATATCATGGAGGCCTGTCAAGACAATCCCCGCATTTCTGTCGGTATTTTTCCCGCAGGTATGGTAGATTTAGACGCATTCGATTCAGTATAATGTGACGTGGAAATCGGTATTTATATAGGCTGATACGGGGCTTGAAAAAGCCAGCTGGGAAAATACGCGTATTCGCATGAGGAGTTGCAGAAAATTGAAGAAACCGATCGTGGGCGTAATGCCATTATGGGATGATGAAAAAGAGAGCATCTGGATGCTGCCGGGGTATATGGACGGGCTGAGTCAGGCAGGCGCGCTTCCGATCATCTTTCCCTTTTCGGCGGATGAGGGGGAGCTGGCGCAGCTGATGGAATTATGCGACGGATTCCTTTTTACCGGCGGTCATGACATATCACCGCAGCTTTATAAAGAAAAGCCGCTGGAGGGGCTTGTTGTCACCTGCGAAAAGCGGGACAGCATGGAGACCGTCGTACTGAGGAGTGCCATCGAAGCAGACAAGCCGGTGCTCGGCATATGCCGCGGCCTCCAGTTCATAAATGCCGCTCTCGGCGGCACGCTCTATCAGGATCTTCCGCTGCAGCATCCCTCTGAGATAGATCATCACGGTCATGCGCCTTACGACAGGCCTGTTCATGACGTAAAGATCAACAGGGATTCTCCGCTGTTTGAATGTCTTGAGAAGGAGATGCTGCCGGTCAACAGCTATCATCATCAGGGCGTGAAAGACGTCGCCGAAGGGCTTGTATTGATGGCATCCGCGACTGACGGGCTTGCGGAAGCCGTTTACAAGCCGGATCAGCGTTTCCTGTGGGCTGTCCAGTGGCATCCGGAGTTTTCATACAAGGTGGACGAGAGCAGCCGGAGGATATTTAAGGCGTTTGTGGAAGCAATGAAATGATCCGCAGGCACATCACCTTCTATGGCCGGGTCCAGGGCGTCGGCTTCCGTTACCGCGCACGGCATGCCGCTGAGATGTACGGCTGTACAGGCTGGGTGCATAATGACAGCGGCGGCTCCGTGACTATGGAGATCCAGGGCGAGGAGCAGTACATTGACGCGGTGATAGCTGCGATAGAACGCGGGGCCTTTGTGTGGATCGAGAGCATGGACGTCAAAACGATCCCTCTAATTGAGGGGGAATACGGCTTCAGGACGAGATGAGATGCGCCTTTTGATCGTTTCGGTATTTGTGAGGAAGCAGATATGACGGAAAAGGCGAACGACTGCAAGTCGTTGTGTATGCTTATTGCATCGATGCTGATATATGGGACGGTCGGAGTGCTGAGGCGGCAGATTCCGCTGCCCTCCGCGTTTCTGTCTTTCTCGCGCGGTGTGATCGGCGGGCTGTTTCTTTTGATTTTAGCCAAGGTGATGAAGAAGGATTCGGGGGGCAAACTGCCGCTGAATACTTTCCTGCTTCTTGCGTTTACAGGGGCTCTGATCGGAGTCAACTGGATGCTGCTTTTTGAGGCATATAACCACACGACGGTCGCTGTGGCCGTGCTGTGCTATTATATGGAGCCCACGATCGTCATGATGTTGTCGCCGGTAATCTTTAAAGAACGTCTGACGGTAAAGAAAGCTCTGTGCGCCGCTGTATCCATAATCGGAATGGTTTTTGTCTCCGGTGTGTTAGGTGACAGCGGGGGAGAAAGCGGCGATATCCTGGGCGTATTGCTGGCGCTCTCCGCCGCGTTCCTTTATTCCGCCGTTGTCATCATGAACAAGAAGATCGTCGGGGTGGACGCGTATCAGAGAGTGACCATTCAGTTATTCTCGACCGGCATCGTTATGCTTCCCTATCTGCTTTTGACGAAGGGATTTGGCAGCCTGGAGTTCAGCGCATCCGCCGTTATCCTGATTTTCATTTTGGGGATAGTACACACGGGCATCGCCTACGCGCTGTACTTTGGAAGCATGGACGGATTAAGGGTGCAGACGATCGCCGTTTTCAGTTATATAGATCCTGTTTCCGCGCTGCTGTTCTCGGCGCTCCTGCTCAGAGAACCGCTGAGCATGCTGAATATAGCGGGCGCTGTCATGATCATCGGCTCGGCATTGATTAGCGAGCTGCAGACGTCGAAAAAATAAACTGCTTCTCTCTTAATGATATGACATGGGCTTATGTAACGGGGGAGTCACGCTCCTGACTGCAGACGGGCATGGGGCTGCCTGCTGTTTTAACGCAAATAGGTACGCCGCCGCGCCGGACATGGTAAAATTTCTGTATACGACCGGATAAATTGCGGCCGAAGCGGCAGCCGGAGCTGTCTTTTGATGCAGAATCACAGGGGTAAGCTGCCGGCGTTTGAGGAGATGGAAACGGCATGAGCAATACTTCGATACGTTTTTTCAACGACCGTGATGTTCGTGTCGTTTGGGACGATGAGAACTCCAAATGGTGGTTCTCTGTCCCTGACGTCATAGGTGTGATGAACAACGAAACCGACCACGCCAAAAACCGCAATTATTGGAAGTATTTAAAAGGCAGACTGAGAAGAGAAAACAGCGAGTTGGTTAGTGTCACTAACCAACTGAAACTGACTGCTGCAGATGGAAAACAGTACAATACCGATGTGCTTGACAGCGCCGGTATCATACTCCTTGCCCAAAATATGCCCAACTCAAAATCAGCCTGTTTTATCGAATGGTTCGCAGCTCCCGGCGAAAGCACAGACGGCAGAAGCCGGGCAAAAGCCTATGCTCTCTTTGAGAGCGGCGCAGCGGAATCAATAGAGATCGGCACGGTGAAAGGTCTGCGGCAGATCCACGCATGGCTTTTCAGCGGGTCATACGATTTCGCCGGGCAGATACGCACAAAGAATATCGCCAAACGCGGCTTTCAGTTTGCTGCGGCGCGGTATCTCCCTCAGACGCTCAGACAGATAGAATCGATGCCGGACGGTACTTTTGACGAGATCGTGACCAAATATGCCGAGATGAACGTCGCTCACCCGTTTATGGAGGGCAACGGCCGCAGCGCCCGCATATGGCTTGATATGCTTCTGAAAAAGCGGCTCGGCAAATGCGTGGACTGGAGCAGAATAAGCAAAGGCGACTATCTTAACGCGATGAAAAAAAGCGTTGCCGACGACTCTGAGATCCGCGCGCTGCTGAAAGGCGCGCTCACCGATAAGACAGGCGACCGCGAGACTTTTATGAAAGGCATAGACCGTTCGTATCAGTACGAAGAGGAAGAGTAACGCGCCGGTGCGGAATAATCCTGCCGCCTGAAGGTTATAATAGCAGGCAGGCAACGGGGGGATAGGGATGAGTGAGAGATACCAGCCGCCGTTTCACATGACGGAAGAGATCACAAATTTGATCGTGGAGATCGGGGAATATGTAGGCTTTATCACGACATATGAAGCCATGCGGCAGAATCCGGTACTGCGAAGAGCAAGTCGGATCAAATCTGTTTATTCATCGCTTGCGATCGAGCAGAATTCCTTGTCTCTGAACCAGGTAACAGATGTTATCGAAGGGAAAAGAGTGCTCGGATCTCCGCAGGATATAAAAGAGGTCAAAAATGCCTATGAGGCTTATGAACGTTTGTCATCACTTGAACCGTATAATGTAAAGAACCTGCTTTTGGCACACAGGATTCTTATGGACGGACTCGTGAAGGAAGCAGGAGTCTTCAGGAGCGGAAACGTCGGCGTATATGCCGGGAATCAATTGATTCACGTCGGCACGCCGGCAAAATATGTGCCTCAGCTTATGGAACAGCTTATGGCGTGGCTGAAGGAGTCAAAATACCATCCTTTGGTCAAAAGCTGCATTTTTCACTATGAATTCGAGTTCATCCATCCGTTTTCAGACGGAAACGGACGGATCGGCAGGCTTTGGCAGTCTTTGATCCTTCAAAAATGGAAAGATATCTTTGCATGGCTTCCGGTCGAGACATTGGTACATGAGCATCAGGAAGAATACTACGATGTTCTCAGACGGTCGGATAAAACAGGAGATTCAACGGAATTTGCAGCGTTTATGCTGCGAATGATTCGTGACGCGCTTAAAGAAGCGGCCGGGAACCAAAACGCAAATGTCGTAACAAATGTCGTAACAAATGAAGAAAGAATCCTTGAACTGCTGAGACAGGACGGGAAACTAACGGCAAAAGAGCTGGCTTCCTCATTGGGCCTGACACAACGTCAGGTGCAGAGGATCCTCGCAGATCTGAAAGCAGAAAAAAAGATCGTTCGCCACGGTGCGAGCAAAAACGGATATTGGGAAGTCGCAGAATAACGGTGACAGTTTACAGTGCCATTGGCGGCATCCAAACCGGCGCCATTGATACCGGTCGGCCAATATCGGGGGAAAAACGAGTCGGTTAGTATCGCTGACCAACTGAGCTTTGCCCCGGCGCTTTTCTGAAAATAATAACCCTCTGAGAGATACTGCGGCGGGTCTTCCGTCATCTTCAAGAGTGAGAAGATGTCCATCTTATTCTGACGGAATTGGCTTAAACCAATGCCTGCCTGCATTGCCGGAAGCTGTTTACAGATATCTTTTACCGAGGGGTAGCGATTGACAAAAACAGCGTTGTGTACTACTCTGTATTACATAGAGGTGATTATATGGTTTTTTCCATAAGGTTGACCGATGAAGAAAGAAAGCTTGCGGAAAGTTATGCCAGTCTCCACTCATTTTCCCTGGCGGAGGCATTCAAAAAAGCACTGTTTGAAAAAATCGAAGATGAATATGATGTTACCGTTGCGCAGGAAGCATATAACGAATATGCCGCAGACGGAAGAAAGAGCCGTCCTGTTGATGAACTCTGGAAGGAATGCGGTTTATGAGTTTCAGTGTAGAAACGACCGCACGATTTGACAGGGAATTTAAAAAACTTGACAGGTATACGCAGAAGATAATCAAAGCATGGATAGAAAAGCATCTTGTCGGCTGCGCTAATCCCAGGACGCACGGCAAGGGGCTGACGGCTGACCGCAGTGGACAATGGCGGTATCGGATAGGCGATTACCGCCTTATATGTTTGATCGAGGACAACAGATTGGTGATTCTTGCATTGTCTGTCGGGCACAGGAGCGATATATACAAGGCATAGACGATATACTGCACATACATAAAGGGAGTCGGCAATTCCGGCTCCCTTTACAGTGTCTGTGAAAGAACCTCTGTAAATAGCTTTCCTGCAGTACCGATTTTGCTCGTCAGCGGCATAGAAGCTAAACGGTTTATCTGCCGAACAAATCTGCGTGTGTGCCGGTGCGGGCAAAGACCCAAAGTGTTGTCTTTGATTTCATAAATCAGGATCCAGTCGGTTTCAATATGCAAATCGCGGCATCCTTCCCAATTGCCTTTCAACGCATGGTCTTTTAATGCTGGAGGAATATTTGCTCACGAAGCAAGCATGAGAATAACGGCTCGAAGTTTTGTCATATCGCAGCCGCGTTTTTCCATGCGTTTCTTGTCCCTTTTAAATTGGGCTGTAACCTCAACGGCCAACCATCAGAGGCCTAAATCTTTCAGAGCGTCTTCTGCGGTTTCATAGCGCGTTGTCCGCCCTTCGCGCATATCATGTATCGCCTGGCGGGTGCGTGCATTCGGAATTTCCATATCAAAAGGCAGGCGGCCTTCTTCGGCTATTCTGCGCAGCGTTATTCGCAGTGCATCGGAGATAGTGAGCCCCATGCAGTCTAAAGCCTCGGCTGCTTTTGCTTTTGTTTCCGAATCTATCCTGAAACGAACCACGTTATCACATACTGTACCCATATTTTGCGCCTCCTTTTGTTCTTATGTGTCTATATTGCAGCTACAAAAATAATAAAGTCAATGCCTTGCAAAAACGATCATATCGTTTTCACCGCTATCACAGACTCAGCTTATCATCGAGGGGCATCAATATACTGTCATAGACAGAAATAACGAGTGACCGGTGAGCACCATAAAAAAACCGCCCCCGTAAGGGAGCGATTTATTCGGTCATAATGGTGGGCGATAGAAGAATTGAACTTCTGACCTCTTCCGTGTCAAGATAATTTTTATACTTTTGGGGCAATATATAAACGATTGTTTTTAGTGTGTTTTATGTTGCTGTTACTGTAAAAACCCCTCTTTTAATATTTATTTTATCTGCTATAATACAGCCTGAATAATATAGCTCTTGAGTGACCGGTGAGTGATGAGGGGTGATTTTTACTATGGCAAACGTTAATCTGACTGCAAATTTCGTTGATAAGCTCAAGCCGACAGGCAAACGAGTCAATATCCACGATAAGATCATTAATGAACTTATACTATATATGTCTCCAAAAGGCAACAAGACATATTATCTCGACATTAAGCTCCCGAATGGTAAACGGACCTCAAAGAAGATCGGAGACGCTATGCTCCTGGCTCCGCAGGCGGCGCGGCAGAAGGCAAAAGAAATGCTGTTGCGGATACAGGAGGGCGAGACGTTCCTGAGGAAGCTCACGTTTGGTGAGCTAATAGACGACTATTACGAAGAGTATGCTCTGGAAAATCTGCGGACGGGGGCCGCAGCCGTGAAGTATCTGCGTAAATATTTCTCCTGGCTGAATAACAAGCCAGCCGAACATATTTCCATGGTAGAGATAGAGCGGTGGAGAGCCGATATGCGGAAAACAACGGCGGCGACCTCGGTCAACCGGTATATAACGTGGCTTCGTGGTGCGCTGTCATATGCCTATAAAAGAAAGCTGATATCCACAAATCCGCTCAAGGAGCTGTCGGCCTTACCGGAATCGGATAAGGCGCAGAAGGTCCGGTATCTGACCGACGAGGAGAGGGCCGCATTGATGGCCGCGCTTGACGAACGCGAAAAGGAAATGAGGGAGAAGCGCATCAGGACACGTCAGCACGCGAAAGGTCAGCATTTGCTCGATACGAGGCAAACGGTTTACGCAGATTTTTTTAAGCCAACGATCCTGACAGCACTGGGCACCGGCATCCGGCGCAACGCCCTGTTTCACCTGCGCTGGGAAGATATAGATTTTCGCAACAGCACGATTACACTGAAGGGGATATGGGCTAAGAACAAAAAGACGGCCATTATTCCCATGAGCGAGAAGGTCAAGGCCGTGCTTGTTGCGTGGCAGAAGGAGTGCCCTTCGCAGGAGATAGTTTTCCCATCGCCGAAGGATGGCGGATATATGGATAACGCGAATAAGACTTTTGCTTATGTGCTGGATAAGGCTGGGATAAAGAATTTCAGGTGGCATGACATGCGGCATGACTTTGCCTCGCGGCTTGCCATGGCCGGAGTGGATCTGAACACGATAAGGGAATTAATGACGCACAGCGATATCTCCACGACGATGATATATGCTCATCTTTCACCGAATATCAAGAAGAAAGCGGTAGATTTAATATGAATACTGCCGACTGTAATCATTTTTATGGTAAACAGATATCATTTTGTTTTCACGCTGTACGGTGATTTTTAAAGAGAAGTCTAATCTGTTTTTAATATAACTTGCGAGCCATTTATTAAGATTAGTTTCGGTCACGGGAATATCTCTAATAGTTAAAATAACGTCTCCTGCTTTTAATCCGGCACGTTCGGCAAAGTAATAATCATATATTCTCTCGATAACATAATGCTCAGATTCTTTGCGCAGCCTTGCTCCTAAATAGTATTCAAGAAATTCTTTCGGTGTCTTTGCCGTGGCCATGTCTGGAAGAGGCAGCGTGTAAACGACAAACGATTCAGCCTTAAGCTCAATCGGATATATCCCATCACATGCGTTCAGCCCGATAGTTATATGCCCTTCGATGAAACTTTGACATTGTCCGGAATACGAATCAATTTGATATGTTTTTATTATGAAATACTCTATCCCATCAGATTTATCATAGCCTTTTTCATATTTCATGCTTCGAAATCCATTAAATACTTCCATGCGCGGCTCGGCCTTTTCCGCCGAAATTATATGTTTCTCTATTTCTTTCCACATATCGCGTTCCCGATCTGCTTCCATCATGGATTTCATATAGACAACATCTTCGGAAGCAATACGCTGCAGATCTGCTTCTATCTTTTTTTTCGCATTCTCCAGCAGCGTTTTCTGTTTTATAAATTTTTCATATTCCGGAGAAGAAGGAGCCGGAGAGCCCAAAGGCTGCCCCACTTCATACGCTGGCGCCCCGGAAACAAAAACGGTAAGCATAAGAAACATAATAATCAACAGCTTCCTCATCCTGATCAACTCCTTCGTATAAAAATACTATCAGAGCCATATGTAAAAAGTATGGCGATATTATGTGGTGTTTATATACTATGAATTTTAAGAAGTGCCATAGTGCCCTATGTGCCCTGAGCGTTGGTGTTACTATGTTTTTCAGGGCACTTTGAAAAATGAAAGTGCCCTGAAAAGTGCCATAGATAATTTGTCAGTTTGATATCATAGACAGGATCACGCCTATGACAAAAAGTAAAAATATAACCCCTGCGACACACTTCCAATATAGACTCATCTTTTCAGGCTTAAAGCGCTTAACAAGGCAATATCCAAGGAATACTATAAATAAAATACTCCCGATCGGACTACCGCTTGATGCCCAAAAGAACAGTAATAGTCCGATTGCAATCTTACCGAAGTGTAAGGCGGGATAGTTGTCCCATTTTGAATTAGGATCTTTTACTTGCCCGCCAATGACCTTTATGCCTCTTATTGCCAGATCTATAATGCAGCCGTAAGGGCGCATAAAACCACCGCCGATTATTTGATCCAGATCAGCCGTAATGCGTTCTCCATCATCCATATATTGCGCAAATTCTTCTGCCGTCTCTCTGTTGATATAGCCAAGCTGTTCACCATCTTTGTTAAAAACTGCGATGGCGTTTTTATCATGGGGATTATCAGGCTCCCGACGCAGCTCGATGCGGTCTCCCTTTTGCGCCGTTTCCTTCATTCGTTTTAAAATAGCTTGCCGGCTTGTCCGATCATAATTTTTATAAGTAACTCCAACAACTTTTGTGTACACGCAGCATCCCCCCCCCCTTAGATAGATCTAATTTATTATACCCCGTTACCCCGTACTTGCCAGAATACCACGAGGCGCAATGCTTTGGGCACGCCGATAAAATATCTATTCAGGAATGATTAAAACGAATAAGGAGGTCTGACGGTAAAGGACCCCTGATGGGGACTATATGTCTACGGGCCATACAGAATTGCGAAAAGAGTGATGCAAAATTGGATTGCAGAAAGGATTGCTTTATTTTCTCCGTTATGTAAAAATACATGTTAGAAAATGTGTATATATAGATATAAAGTGTCAGTTATCTCTTGTTACGCAGTTTGATAATGTATAGAAATATGAAAATATAAAGGTTGCCTGACGCAGTCTTTATATTTTTTCTCAATCGCAGGAGGAAATAATTAATGAAAGTATTAACATCTACATACACTATATTTTTTCCTCAAATACTTAATATCCGAGAGCACTTTTTCGAGTTTGAAAAGGCCTTATCGGACAGTTTCATAAAACCTTTTATGCTGGAACCGCTACCAGACGATGCTCCTGTCGAGATTCCAAGAATTAGGGCTGGCTCCGCAGACGGCAACCGCGCATTAAATATTACGCCGCAAAGCGCCCAGATAATTTTTAATAACGCAAAAAATGAGAGCATAAACCAGCTTTTGGATGGTATAAAGAAGATACGCGGAAGCATTAACAATACTATCGCAGATGTTATTGGCGAAGGTAATTTTCTGTTTTCTGGGCTGAGCACAGTTGTCGAGATTTCTGTTCCAGATCCTGTCAGCTTGCTGAGAGAGAAGTTTGTGGCCGCAAAAATTAATTCTGATACCCCGTGTAAACTGTACGATGCGCTTTTTCGCATATCAGTAGTGTATGAGAGTGATTATTTTATCAATATAGAAATGAGCAACAGACGTTATTATATGGGGGTCCCATCAGGTTTGTCCATTGTGGGACTTAAGGAGCAGCCTCAGCAACTCGGAGTAATGATCGACATAAATGACAGAAGAGCTTTCAATATAAAGAAAGATTACCGCACAGATGTAATGCATATGGATAAAATCATTTCCATATCTGCGTTAATGGTCAATGAGAAGATAGAAAAGTTTATGAACAGCGGGGAGCTTGAATTAAAACATGAATAACTCTGCCGCAATATCTTCGTCCATTTTTAGGAGCATAGCCCCTTTAATAGTTATGGGGGTCTGCTATGTTGCGAATACTTCATCTGCGGATATTTCGCAAGTTTTTATGACTCCTACATATAGGCCTCATACTGCCATTATGCAGCAAGATGCACCGACTGATTGCGGCAAGCAGCTTGCTATGAATTTTAATTCTTCAACTTTTTCTGCTGTAGAAATGCCCAAACAAATTGCTTTAGAGAAAATAGAGCACGACGGCTTTTGTCTGGATTTAAATTCTCAATTGGTACTGGATATATATTCGGACGGGGAAAATTTCTATGTAGATTATCCTGATATGAATATCTATGCTGTTGGCAAAGACATCAATTCCTTGATCGAAGATTTTAATGAGGACTTTAAATTTATATGGGAGAATTATGCCCTGGAAGAAGACAGATCTTTGACAAAAGATGCACAGGAATTGAAAACCCGGATTTTGGCTATGATAAAGACAGGAGAATGACAAGTGTCTTCTTTAAAAGTGAGAGACATAAGTTCATCACTGCTTAAAAAGGGTTTTGTCCGGCATGAGAGCGACCATACTCGCTATACTTTTTATAAAGATAATCAAAAGACCAGCGTTTGGACAAAAATAAGCCACGGAGAAAGAGACATAGGCGACACGTTAATAAATATAATGCAGAAACAGTTGAAGCTCACAAAAAAACAATTTTTAGATTTTGTAAATTGTCCTCTTTCCAAAGAAGAGTATCGAAAAATTCTGTTGGACAGCAATTCTATAAAATAACAATAAGGTTTTGTCATTCCGTCGGCGTCAACGAAATGATTCATGCATTGTTCAGGTTCAGTTAATGAAAAGAGCCCCTTGCGGGGCTCTTTTGTTGCAGTTATTGCGGGCTCTTATTGCCTTCAACAACCCTGCTCACGCTTAACGCGGGGAGAATATATTTCCCATACGGTGATCCGGCTGTCAGGACGGACAGGCGTTCCCGTATGGCGCTGACCAATATCGCCGCTGCGTTGATCTCAACGATGTCTTTGACTTCGGCAAGCTTTTCATTTTGGCTCATATTTTCGAAGAGCCCTACAACGTCGATATTAAAATATAAATTGAATAGCTCCCCCTCCGGAGGGTTGTTCGGTAATGTGATACAAACACGGACCCGCGCTATTTCCTCTGAATTTGGGACGACATCAAAATTTGTCGATATGCTGAACTCTTTTGATATTTTATATTGGGTATCGTCCTCTTTTTCCGGAGGTATCACGGTAACGCTGCATTCGGAAAAATGATAATCCAGTATTCTAAGCGGCAAGAGATTGAATTGAACTGCCATCAGTATACTCTCCCGATTTTGTGATGTTCTCTTTAAAAACCTTGTCTTCATGTATGCCATGCATAGAACCGTAGCCAATGATCCTGCTGCCTGGCATCCCGTGGATCGATTTTATCGATACGGCGTTCTTCTCCGCAGCTATCGGCTTTGCGGATATCTCGATCCTTGCGCCCAGCGCAAAAGCAAATTTTGACATGCTCTCTATGGAAAGATTCATGTCCCCGCCAAGCACTCTTGATACATAAGCGTTGGATACTCCGACTTTCTGGGCGAGCTCCTTCTGATTGATATTTTTCTCGCCCATTACCCGCAGCAGTTCGTTTACAAAATTGTCCTTTGCAGCAGCAGCATAATATCCAGCGGTATTTTTTAACTGATTCAGATAATCGTTAAAGCTGCCCATTATAAACCCTCCTTTGATTCTTCATCCATACACTGCATCCGGTTGTTCCAATATTTCATCCGCGCCGCGTCCATCCATTTAAGTTCTTTTCTCGTGTAGTCGTCCCGCCGCTTTCGTGCGCAGCACACTATAATAACCGCATCTCTAAAGGCGCCGCCTAAAAATACCCTGTCATAAAGCAGAAAAAAGCGGTGCGCTTTGATCTTGAGCACGTACAGATCCGGAGCTTTGAATTGCGAGAATGCGTGATATTTTTTAGCGTTGCCTTTATTGAGAGTACCGTTGCTAAGGGCCGTAAGCGAATATGCGATACTGGAACAGTCGCCCTCATCGGTTATTTTCTTGAAGTAATCATAAAATTCGCTCTCTCCGCCATCCCACGAGGCAGAGCATACAAGATATTCTTTACCGCTAAATGCCGGATAATATATTCTTTTCATAGTTCGTCTGTCCAAATTAACATATATGTTAATAAGTGTGTATATTTTATACCGGACATTGAATTTGTCAACCTCATATGTCTTTATATTATCTGCTACGATACCCTCAATACAACGATATATAAAACGTCTATTTTTGTATCATCGTATAAACAGCCTTGAATTTTCTCTCAAGTTCTTTGTCGTTCGTGTCATCGCCATTTCCGCGCATGCCGTGGGTATATATCTCGAGTGGGACGACATAGCCGTCTTTCATTACAACGGCGGCGCTCAATCTGCCTCCTGCACTTATTCCCCTGTTTGGGAATCTGATCCTGAACTTGATCAGCATTGCTTCATCGATACAAAAAGATCTTCTGATCACAGAAAAGGCGCTGATCAATGGATATTCTTCACGATATTTTGCCATCTGCAATATTTCAGTTTTCAGACAATACAACAAAAAAGGAACAACCTCAGCTTCATAAATGCTTTTTATCTTATGTTGTTCCTTTTTTGCAAATTTTTTAAGATCGTTCTCAAAAGACGGGTTTTCCGGCGCCCGATCATAAATTTTCGGCACGGTTTACAACTACCCTTTTGCCTTGAGCGCTGCAATATATTCTTCTGTCACAAACTCGATCTCATCCAGCGAATCAAGTATTTCATTATACTTTTTTGCAAGGACACGCAATATCCAAGCAGCCGCACGATTGCCGTCATTGTCACACTGTACTGCACCATTTATCAAACTCTGCAAACATTTCTGGCCGTATTCTGTCGTTTCATTCGATATTTTATTCCACGGGCTCCACAGAGCCAATGCTTCAGCGCGTTCTTTGCTGTTTAAGCGATCCGCGCAGGCGCAAATGTCATAAACCTCGCAGTTTGCATTGCCTGATATTTGCTTTCTCAGAGTGCGAAGTGCTTTTTTTATTACCCTGTGGACGCTGAATATTTTAAAAACCATCTGAGTCAGCTGCCAGAGGCCGGTTTTTGACGCGGGCTCGCCGGCTTCCCTGTCCGTTGTTATTTTTGTAAAACTCGAATTAAGCATTTCAACCGATGCGCACCCGTTCATCTTTACGACCTCCTTCGTGCGGATTCTATATGTATCATATGTCAAACGGTTAAGCCGTGCAATAGCCATCACAGCTTGGCAAAACAAAGTATACTATTAAGTAATTGGGGTATGTGTTTGCGGACACATACTTAAAGGGGGTCGGCGTACGCCAGTCCCCTTTTACATTTACAGTCAATCACTTTATCAATGTGGAAATGGGCATTTCATATATAAACAAAAGCATATAGTATGTGAAGGTCAATATCCCTTTTGCTTCTGACGCTGATATAGGCTCGATCTCGTGGGTTGCTTCGTTGCCTTTTTCCCGTATTGGGTCTATCCACGAATCACTGTTTGGCGGGACAAAATGATTTCTCTTTATGTAATCGACGTAATATGCAAAATTTTTGTTGTGGTCAGCGCCCTTATCTACAGCAACGTACATAATGATTTTTCTGCACAGCATCGCCGTTGATGTATAGCATTCCTGGCTTATGCAGGTTCTTGCTTCGTTGTATACTTCATTGATTTGCTCAGGAAGGCAGCGCACTCCGGGAACCGGGAATATTCCGGGAATCTGTATAAAGTGGCGGTTTGAAGTTGAAATAAT
>JAFYJW010000021.1 GCA_017537925.1 Synergistes sp.
GGCGTAGAGGTGATAAACATCGGCGCCGAGCGCAACCCGGACGAAGTGGTCTCCGAGGCGGCGAAAAACAGGGCCGAGATGATCTTTATCAGCACGCACAACGGGATGGCTCTGGAATATTCCCGCAACCTGATAGACGAGATGGAAGAGGAAGACTACAAGGTCCCGGTCTGCATGGGCGGCGTGCTCAACCAGAACACCGAAGAGGGGACCGTCCCGGTGGACGTAAGCGATATTCTGGAAGAGATCGGCATAGCGGTGGTTTCGGATCTGGAGCTTCTCCCCGACCGGGTCGCCAAAGCAAAAAAAGCATGCAAATAAGTTTCGCAATACCATATACAAAAAAGGAGAGATTTTAATGTTCAAGAAACTCGCAATGTTTGCCGCGGCAATGATCATGGCCGCACTGCTCGCGCAGAGCGCGCACGCAGCTCCGCTCATCATCAAATTTGCCGGACAGGACCCGCCCGATCACTACGCGACGGAAGACATGAAGAAATTCGCCGAAGAAGTAGGCAAGAAGACAGACGGACGCATCCAGGTCAAGGTATACCCAGCAAACCAGCTTGGCGACTACTCGCTCGTTTATGAGGAACTTATCCGCGGCACGATAGAGATGGCCGCAATTTCCTTCCCGAGCCAGTTCGACAACAGAATGGACCTCATCTACGTGCAGGGCTACACCAGCAGCTACGAGCAGGTCGCGAAGGTCTATGACCCGAACGGATGGTTCTTCAGGAAGATGGACGAGTTCAACAAGAAGCTCGGCGTCAAGCTGCTCGGCATGTACCTCGAAGGCATGGTCGGCATGTGCACGACCAAAGAGCTGAGAGATCCTCTCAACCCGAAGGTCGACAAGGGCGCTCTCATCCGTATACCGAACATGGACGTCTTTAAGACTGCTCTCGAAGGCGCTCACTTCCGCACGATCACGATACCGTTCGCCGACGTTTATCAGTCGATGCAGACCGGCGTATGCGACGGAGACTCCGGCTACTCGATCGTTGCCGCCTACACCGCGCTCGGCGACGTTATCAAGCACTGGTACAACTTCAACAAGAACACCGAATGCCTCGGAATCATGATCAGCGGCAAGGTATGGGACAAGATCTCCGACGCTGATAAGAAGGTCCTGCAGGAAGCCGCCAGCAACATGGCCGCCCACTCGATCAAGGCCGCAAGAGAGAACGACGAGAAGTACCTCAAACTCATGGAGAAGAGAGGTATAAAGGTACATATGTACACGCCGCAGGAACTCAAGCCGATGATGGACGCTTTCGCCGCGACATGGAACCAGCTCGACGCGACAAAGGGCAAGGACCTGATGGACGAGTTCAAGAAGGAAATGAAGAAGATCACGGACAGCGTGAAATAACAGCCTGTACCGCTGCAGCGCCGGCATAAGCCGGCATAAAAAAAGAAGGAAACGAGTTGCCCGTTTCCTTCTTTTTTTATGCGCCGAATTTTTTGCTTTACGTGCTTCGCTTACTGCAGCACGTCGTTTTTCCGCAGGTCGTCCATGCGTATCGCGAGATAAAAAGCCGTAACCTGTTTAAAGTCCTCAAGCGATATGCCGAGCCGGTCTTCAAGCTTCATCAGGCGGTAGGAGAGCGTGTTTCTGTGCAGATGCAGCTTCTCGGCCGCCTTCTGCTTGCTGAAGAATGACTCGCAGTACACCTTGAAAGTCTCCGTAAGCACAGGCGCGTCGCTGTCGTTCTTCATTTCCGCTAATTTCTTTTCAATGTAGCGGAGCGCCGCGTTCTGCCCCAGCGAAGAAAGCAGCCCCTCAAGCAGCAGGCGGTTGAAGCTGTATGCTCCGGGCGGCAGAGAGAGCCTTTCGGCAATGCCCGCGACCTCCCACGCGTTTTTGTAGGACGCCGGCAGTTCAAAGAGACTGCGCGCAGGGAAGCCTACGCCGACTATCGTTTCAAGCGAGGCTCCTTTCAGCTTGCCGTAGATCTTTTCCGCCGATTCGTACAGAAGTTCGATCTCCTCGTCCTGGGATTTTTTCTCGTCCGTCTCGCGCGGGCAGATAACAACGAAGCGGTCGCGCGCGACGCTCGCTATTATCGCCTGCGGATCCTGGAATATCTCGCGCAGCAGCACTATAACGCGCCCGTGCATCAGAGAGGAATCGATCTCCGCCTCCATCGGGTCGCTGTAACTTTCATAATTGATCTTTACCGGATTGTTTTCGAGCCCGCCAAGATCCCTGAAATTTGAAAAGAATACCGCGATCACGCCGCGAGGCCTGTCCAGATCGATACCCAGATGAGAGGCCTTCATCGAAAGGGCGGCATGGTCTCCGCTTGAAGGGTCAAATGACGCGATATCGCGCACCAGGTCATTTATCTTCTTCTGAGGAGAACCTGTGTCCGGCAAAAGTATCCTTTCGCGCAGCATACTTTCGATCTGGTTTTTGACAAGCATCGTGAACTGCAGCACGACTTCGGGTTCGCCGGCGATCGCCGCCGTCCCGATTACGCGTCCGTTGTAAAAGAGCGGCACGGTAGAACCGGGATACCATACGCCTAACTTTTTGGCTCCCTCCGCGTCGTCAAAGCTCATCTTTTTATATTTGATGCAGGGAATCGACGGCGGATGGAAGTCCCCTATCCTCTCTTTTGCCGGAGAGCCTATGATTATGCCGTTGATGTCCGTGATGATGATGCTCCGGCCCATCATGGAACTCAGATATTCAGATATTTCCTGCGCATACTTGGAAAGCAATTCCGTCCCTCCAGAGCAATAAGCTGAGATAACATCCAAACATAAATGTCCGGATAAAAAAGGTTTTGGCCTCAACGCCATGTTTAGCAGATTATAGCACTAAAGAACGCTGTTTTGTATGTTTTAAACAAAAAAATATACAGTAAAAAATAGTTATTTAAAGTTTTTGGAGAATTATATATATTTTAGCCTTTATAATAAAGGGAAAATCAATAATATATTTGTAATTAACGAACAGGCATTTTGCTGTTCTTTCGATCTTCATCACGCCGCGGGGCGAGGGCAAAAACCGAAAAATTCGTCTCAAAAGAGCAGCTTTGCCCGCTGCAGGCGAATCATATCCGTTTAAAGCATTATAATAGTACACAGCTTTGTTTTTATAAGAACGGCATTGCATATACTTTTGGTTTTTTCATGCATCCAATTTATAAATATGTGCGGAGGTGTGATCTTGAAGATTCTTATTGCCGGAGACAGCGCGGTGGCAGTCCGTTTCGGTGACAAAATCAGCGAGGAGATAAACCGGCAGGTCAGGGCTTTCCGGATCGCGGCCGGAAAGAACGAGATAGCGGGCGTAAAGGAATACATCCCGACCTACTGCTCCGTCTATGTGATCTATGACCCACTGGTCATCACGACCGACAGCCTGGTCAGCAGGCTTAACGAGATCGCCGAGGAGGCTTCCGCGGCCGAACTGCCGGAGTCGAATGTCGTCGATGTGCCTGTCGCTTACGGCGGCAAAAACGGCCCGGATCTTGAAGAGCTGGCCAAAGTTCACGGGCTCACCGCGGAAGAAGTGATAAAGCGTCATTCTGCCAAGGACTATCTTGTATATATGCTTGGCTTCACTCCCGGCTTTGCCTTCTGCGGCTCGGTAGACGACGACATCGCCACCCCGAGACTGGAGAGCCCGAGGCTTAAAGTGCCGGCCGGTTCTATCGGCATCGCCGGCAAACAGACCGGGCTGTACGCGATAAGTTCCCCCGGCGGCTGGCAGCTGATAGGGCGCAGCACGATGAGGTTCTACGATCCCGGTAAAGAGCCGCCTGTGCCGGTCAAGGCCGGGGATTATGTCCGCTTTATCCCCATCTCAGCGGAAGAATTCGAAAAGCACAGGGCCGAAGTTGAAGCGGCCGACGATCCTCCGGATTACTCGTCATGGGCTCCGGATGGCACCGCGGCCTTTAAGGTAACGGTCCCGGGACTGCTTTCCAGCATTCAGGACAGGGGGCGCAGCGGATATCAGGAATTCGGCATCTCAGGCTCCGGCGCGATGGATGAGCTTGCTTTCCGCCTTGCCAACAGAATCGTCGGAAACGGGGACAACGCTCCGGCGCTTGAAATAACGATGGCAGGGCCTGTGCTTGAAGCCGAAAAAGAGCTGCTTGCGTCTGTCACCGGCGCAGACCTTTCGCTCACGCTAAACGGCATTCCGGCAGATATGTACAAAGCGCTCAGGCTGAAAAAAGGCGACGTCCTTGCGTTCGGCGCGCCGAAGAAGGGAATGCGGGCCTACATAGCGGTAAACGGCGGCTTCAGCATCCCGCAGGTGATGGGAAGCGCCTCAACCGGGCTCAACGGCAAGATAGGCGGCTACAAGGGACGCAGGCTGGCAAAAGGCGACGTCCTTAACAGCCCGGAAGGAGCCATACCGGCTTCATACGAAGGCTGCTCGGCAGACCCGGGCGATTTCACTCTCGGCGCCGTGCCCGGAGAGTTCAGGGTAATTCTCGGCCCGGAAGACGACCATTTCAGCGAAAAGGGCATAGAGACCTTCTTCAGCTCCGAGTACAAGCTGACCGACAAGTGCGACCGCATGGGAGCGCGCCTTGAAGGCCCCGCCGTTGAGCATAACGAAAAGGGACCCGGGATAGTTTCCGACGGAATCAGCATGGGAGCGGTGCAGATTCCCGGCGACGGCACTCCGATGGTGCTTCTTAAAGACCGCGGAACGGTCGGAGGCTACACTAAGATAGGCACGCTCTGCACCGTCGACGCATTCCGCTTCGCGCAGTGCCGCCCCGGAGACACTGTCAGATTCAGGCGCATCCCGCTTGAAGAGGCACAGGAGCTGCTCAGGAAAATGGAAAGCGCGCTTGCAAACGTCAGGCCGGGACAGAAAGCCCCGGACAAAAAGCCCGCAGCGGGCAAAGCATTTAAAATAACTGTAGGCGGCAATTCCTACGACGTAGTCGTTGAGGAGATACTCTAAAAAAGCATCCGCCGGAAAACAGGCGGCATTCGGATAAGAACAGCAGATTCGGCAGAAAGGTGTGGAACGCAATGTCATTTAAGATCGATCTTAACTGCGATATGGGAGAAAGCTTCGGGAATTATGTCCTCGGCTGCGACTATGAGGTAATGGACGAGATATCGTCTGCGAACATAGCCTGCGGCTTTCACGCCGGAGACTTCATGGTGCTGGACAGGACGGTAAAATGGGCCGTCGAAAAACATGTCGGCATAGGATGCCATCCCGGCTTCCCCGATATGCAGGGCTTCGGAAGAAGAAACATGGATCTCTCGCCGGATGAGGTAGAGAAGCTCTGCACCTACCAGCTGGGAGCCATATCGGCATTCGTCAAAAAATACGGCGGCAAAATGCAGCACTTCAAGCCGCACGGAAATCTTTACATCATGACCTACACAAAGGCGATGAACGGAGACGCGAGCTGGGCCGAAGCGCTTGGCCGGGCGGTCCTCGCTTTTGATCCGGGGCTTATCATAATGAGCTTCGCGGGCGCTCCCACAAAGGAGATATGGAACAGCATGGGGCTCCGCACCGCGTCTGAAGTCTATCCGGACCGCGAATACAACGCCAACATGACCCACGTTTCAAGGCGCGTTCCGGGCGCCGTGATCAAAGACCACAACAAAGTGGTCGAAAGAGCCGTGATGATGGCGAAGGAGCATAAGATCATCGCGATGGACGGGACCGTTCTTGAAAACGTCGAATTCGAAACGATGTGCGTGCACGGAGACAATCCCGAAACGCTGCAGGGGCTCCGCGATATCAACAAGGCTTTCAGGGAAAACGGCATCGAAGTAACGCCTCTTGCAAATATAATACGCTAAAAAGCAACGGGCCTGCGGCTTTAACGCAGGCCCAATCCATGCCCGCAGGACATTTCATGACGCAAAGCGTCAATTCATGCGCCTCAGGCCCAACTCATGCCTATGGGCAATTCATGACGCAAAGCGTCAATTCACGCGCCGCAGGCGCAATTCACGTCCGCAGGACATTTCATGACGCAAAGCGTCAATTCACGCGCCGCAGGCGCAATTCA